>CAMBWJ010000017.1 GCA_945871545.1 uncultured Clostridia bacterium
CCGGGAACTGATCTGGCAGGGTTCCGCCTACGGCTGGCCTTCCCTTGTCTGCATCATTTTTCTCTTGAGTGGAATCCAGCTGTTCTGCATGGGCATACAGGGACAATACATCTCCAAAACCTACATGGAGACCAAAAACAGGCCGAAATATCTCATAAAGGAGCAAAGTGAGGACAATGACGAATAAAGCGACGGCGCTTCGGCGCTATCTATTGCACTTTATGGCATTTTTGCTGCCTGCTGTTTTGCTTCTCATCATGTTCCGGGCGCTTGGCTTTTATCCCTTTGGGGAAGAATCCCTGCTGATTATGGACATGAACGGCCAGTATGTCCATTTCTTCGCATCCCTGAAGGATCTGGTTTCCGGCGACAGCAGCCTGTTCTTTTCCTGGGCAAAGGGGATGGGTCAGAACTATATCGGCCTGTTTGCCTATTATCTGGCGAGTCCGTTCTCATTTATCACGCTGTTTTTTGACAATGAGATTCTACCGCTCGGCATCCTTGTGCTGACCGTTCTGAAGATTTCCCTCTGTGGATTTACCTTTTCGGTCTATCTCAGCAGGGCTTTTGATGAAAACCGCACTTTCAAGCTGTTTTTTACCTCCTGCTATGCCCTGATGAGCTATAATCTGGTCTATTCCCTCTCGCTGATGTGGCTGGATGGGGTGATCTATCTTCCCATCATCCTGCTCGGCATCGAATCCATCATCAAGGGAAAAAAACCGGTTCTGTTCATCGTCAGCATCACGCTGATGTTCCTGTCCAACTATTATATTTCCTATTCGGTTGCGATCTTCTGCGTGCTGTATTATTTTTACCGCTGGTTCTCGCTGAACCGGATGAACGACGGCAGGGCGCTTTTCAAAAATCTGCTGAAAATGGCGCTCTCCGCTCTTGCGGGAATCGGCCTTTCCGTGTGGTTGCTCATTCCGACGGTTCTTGACCTGGCCACGCGGGGAAAAGGATACCAGAACGCCAATACCTTTAATTTTTCCTTCTGGGAGATCATAAAAAAATTTACGCCCTGGTATTACGACAGCATTACCAACAGCGGTTTGCCTGCGATCTTCTGCGGCGTCGGCGTTCTGCTGCTTGCCATTGCGTTCTTCTTCAACAAAGAAATCCGCCCCAAGGTGCGGCTGATGGCCGGCGGCATTTTTGCCGTCTTTTTCCTCAGCTTTTGGATCGTGCCGGTGGATGAATTCTGGCACGGGATGCAGGCCCCGAACTGGTTCCCCTACCGGTATGCATTTTTGTTCAGCTTCTTTCTGATTCTGACCGCCTATTTTCAGTTCAGGAATATGGAATTCCGCTTCAGGCCCTTGCTCCGGGAGGGAATTTCTGTTGTTTTGATCCTGCTGGTCTGTGTGAATCTGTATTTCAACTCTGTGGCAATGATTGAGGGGCTTGACAGGCAGTTCCGCTATGCGGACATCTCGCAGTACCAGGAATTCTATCGGCAGACCGAAGCCGCATTGTCGAATGTCCCGGCGGATCAGGAGATGTGCCGGATCGAAAAAGACTACGAGTATTCCAAAAATGACGCCCTGCTGTTCGGCTACAACGGCGTCAGCCATTATTCCTCTACCCACATCAGCCAGCTCAATACGTTTACCAGGGAGCTGGGCTTTACGCAAGGCTTTTTATGGAATTCTCATCTGGGTTCAACGCCCGTCACCGACAGCCTGTTTAACGTCAAATACATCCTGGCAAAAAATGCGATGAGCGAGCTCGTCACCCCGCTCGGCACCTATGATGACGTCACCGTGTATCGGAATGATTATTGCCTGCCGATCGGCTTTGCGATTCAGGGGGAACCAAACAGCGATTATCAGAACGCAGATGATCCTTTTGTGAATCAGAACGAGCTCCTCAATGCGCTGTGCGGCCTGGATGGCCAGGCGTTCCGGCCCATCGAATTTGGAGAGAGCATTTCAGACGACGGCACAGAAGTGGTATACCGCTTCATCGCGCAAAACAAGGCGCCCGTTTATCTCTATATGCGCGACGGACAGGCCTATGCAAGCGTTACCGTAAACGGAGAGTATGTCGCACCCTATTTCAGCAGTGAAACAAGGGGCATTCTGTACATCGGCCGCTTCAGCAGCGGCGAACCCGTTGAGATCAAAGTGAATTCCACCAGTTCCAGCGCCCTGGAGATCAGCAAAACCTACTTGTACGACATCGACAGCGATTATTTCGCCCAGAGCATAGAGAAGCTGCAAACAGAGGGCTTTTACGATACCCAGCAGGTAAGCAACGGATTGAATGCCCGGATCAAGACCGACGGCAGCAGGATGTGCTTTACCTCAATCCCCTACGCAAAGGGCTTCACGGTCAAGGTAAACGGACAAGCGGCCGAGACCTTTGCCTATGCCGACACCTTCCTGGCGTTTTCGGTTCCCGCCGGAGAGAGCAGTGTGGAGATCCGCTTTGTCTCGCCGGGATTCAGGATCGGACTGATCGTGTCAGTGCTGACGGCGGTGATTCTGCTGAGTCTGTGGATTGTCACAATGCGAAAGCAGAGAAGGGCCTGTAAAAACCTGTAATACTTCCATTGCAACAATTGAATCCCGCCCGAACCTCTGTTCTACCGTGGCCCGGGCGGGATTGCTTTGCCTGGCAGGATCGCCCTGCCCTGCAATTGCGGGAGGTGGAGCGTGACGCCGCCGGAGCTTGTGCCCGGGTTCCGGTCATTGCGTGGATGGTTGTCGATCAGCAGTTCCTGCGTCGGTTTCTTCTGACTATGCGATTTGTGCCCTTCCCTTTTCAACGGTTCTGCGCTATAATCCTTTCTGGACAAAGCTTCTCTCCCTCAGGTTGTGGATTGCTGCATTTTACCTGTTTGAGCCTGCTTTATCTCTCTCCATGTTTGATTTCCAGCATAAATGTGAGGAATACACGATGTCTGACCTGTATCAGAAGACCTATCGCGGCTATCTGGTGGACCATCACACGCCGGATCTGCCGGGCATCAGCCTTGAAAAGCTGCACGCTGCGGAGTGGGAGCGCTTCATCGAGGAGGCGAACCTGGATCACCTCATGCTGTACTGCAAGGACCACTGGGGGTACAGCTACTACGACACGGCCATCGGAAAGAAGCACCCCGCCCTGGGCGAGCGCGACTGGGTGCGGGAGCTGGTGCCGGTGCTGCGCAGGCGCGGGATCGAGTTCACGGCCTACTACTGCTTTGAATACGATTCCTACGCGCCCAAGGCGCATCCGGAGTGGAGCACCATCAACCGCGACGGCGTACCGCTGGTCTGCGGCATGCCCACCAACTCCAGCAACGCCCGCTGGGGCATGCCCTGCTACGAGACGGACTACCGCGCCTACATCCTCGGCCAGCTGCGGGAGATCGTGGAGCGCTTTCACCCCGACAGCCTGTTCATCGACATCTTCGGAAAGTCCATGTGCTACTGCGAGACCTGCCTCAGGCGCTTTCAGGAGCGCTTCGGCTACGACGCGCCGCGCACGGACGCGGAGCTGATGGCGAGGAACGAGGATCTGGTGGAATTCCTGGACGAGAGCGCCGCGCGGATGCTGGAGGACGTAAAGAAGGTCGTCAAGGCCATCGACCCGGAGCTTGCGCTGACGGTGAACTTCGCTGCGCACTATCCCAAGCACATCCGCGACGGGCTGGACTACATGTACACCGAGCCCTGGGCCGGGAACTGGCTCTCCGGGGCCTACGCCCGGGACACCTCCGGCGGAAAGCCCGTGCAGCTGGGCCCCGGCAACGTGTCCCGGGTGTACAACTACGAGAACGTCAACCTCTACAAGCTCGCCACCGCGGAGATCGCCGCCCAGGGCTGCCACGTGTTTCTGTACAGCGAATCCCTGCGCACGGACGGTTCGCTGGAGATGGAGGAGGCGCGGCGCATCGGCGCGGCCTACCGCGAGGTGGAGAAGTTCCAGCCGTATCTGGAAAACCGCAGCGTCTATGCGGAGATCGGCGTCGTGCAGAGCGACCTGGCCGACGCGCTGCGGGTGGATCAGCCCATGCCCATGCGCTCCATCAGCCGCGCGCTGACCAGCGGCCTGCACCGCCAGGCGATCCTCGGCGCGATGCAGATGTGCGATTACGCAAAGCTCCCCTGGAGGATCCTCCCGGACACGGAACTGCGCGAGGAGGCGCTGCGGGGGCTGAAAATGCTGATCCTGCCCAACGTGTTCCACATCGGCGATGCGGCCGCAGAGCTGCTGCGCAGGTTCGTGGAGCAGGGCGGCGTGCTGCTGCTCTCCGGTGAGAACGGCGTATTGGATGCAAGGGGCAACGCCCTTGACGACTTCGCGCTGGCGGAGCTGATGGGCTGCCACTTCGAGGGGAAGGACGAGACCTATCGCAAGAACAAGTGGTGCGGCTACATCCGTCCGGGCGACGATGCGATCTGGAGGCATGCGCCCAAGACCACACCGCCGGTGGAGGGCTATCAGCTCAGGCTTCGCCCGGACGGCGCGGCGGCGCTGGGCAGCTTCATCGATCCCGCGGTGAAGCTGAGTCCCACCGAGTGGATCAACTGGGGCAATCCCCAGCCGGGTCGGGAGAACGGCTTCCCGGCGATCTGCGAAAACCGCGTGGGCGCGGGATATGTGGTCACGCTGGGCTTCGACATGTGCACCATGTTCCCCGGCGCGTACCCCTGGCTGCGCACGCTGATCTGCGACCTGACGGAGAAATACATCGCGCCGGGCGTGGCGCTGCGCACGGAGCTGCGGGATGTGCTGGAGCTGTCCTTCTACCGTCAGACCGACGGCGGCGGGCTGATCGTGCACGAGATCTCCGCCATGGCAAGGCTCTCCGGCGGCGCGACAACCCCCATTCCGGGCGGCGTGCTGGAGATCTCCGACGCGCTGGGCCGGGTGCGCGAGGCCGTGCAGGTCTACCCGGAGGAGCGGAAGCTGGCGGTGCGCCGGGATGGGGCGCGGGGCGTCTTCTGCATTGCTCTGGGCGATGTGGAGATGCACAACATCTTCAGAATCTCGCTGGAAACGGAAGAAACTGCGTCTGCCGAATAATCCCGCGCAGTTTCCTGTCCTGGGAGTGATATGTGAAGCGGCGACTGTCCGTAGTGGGCAGCCGCCGCTTTTCAAGCGCCATATCGCATCGTCCCGGCGTGCGAAAAGCTCCGGCTTGGCCCAGATATTCCGTTCCCAGCCTCCCCTCACGCCCAAAATTTTTCAGAGTTTTTTCGCTTTTTTTTGCTGGTTTACTCGATATTTTCAAACGGAGGGCATAAAATTATTAAATGTTGGATTTGTGCCGTATGAACCCGCGCCGGAAGCGCAGGTGCCGCGGCACACTGCCAGTCTGGACGAATATACGGGTGAAAAACGGATGATCGCATTCTGGAAGAGAAATCGCTCCGGCGCGAATTATGCCACTGGAACGGAGTGCACGCTGGAGCCGGGCCGCAGGAGCGTAACCTGCCCCGGATGCAAGGCGGTCTATGGGGCGGCGGAGGCCGCTGCCCAGGGCTACGTCTGCCCGGACTGCGGCAGCTACATGCCGGTGGGCGCGCGCGAGCGCCTGCGCATGGTGCTGGACGAGGCGGCCTTCGAGCCGTGGTTCGAGGAGATCGGCACCTGCGATCCGCTGAAGACCCCGGGCTACCCCCAGAAGCTGGATGCGGCGCGGGAAAAGAGCGGCAGCAGCGAGGCGGTGACCATCGGCCACGGCCACATCGGCGGCTTCGAGGCGGTGGTCGGCGTGTGCGATCCGAACTTCATGATCGGCAGCATGGGCCACTGCATGGGTGAGCGCATTACGCTTGCCTTTGAGCGTGCGACGGAGCGCAGGCTCCCGGTGGTGCTGTTCTGCTGCTCCGGCGGCGCGCGCATGCAGGAGGGAATCATCTCGCTGATGCAGATGGAAAAGACGGCGGCAGCGGTTCGCCGCCACTCGGAGGCCGGGCTGTTCTACTGCGCGGTGCTGACCGACCCCACCATGGGCGGCGTGACGGCCAGCTTCGCCATGCTGGGCGACGTGATTCTGGCGGAGCCCCACGCGCGCGTGGGCTTTGCGGGCCCGCGGGTGATCCAGCAGACCATCGGCAGCAGCCTGCCGGAGGGCTTCCAGACGGCGGAGTTTCTGCTGGAGCACGGCATGGCGGACGGCGTAGTGGAGCGCAGCGAGCTGAAGGAAGAACTGCGCTACCTGCTCAGCATCCATCCCGCGCCCCAGGACGGCCCCGCACTGCGGGTGCTCGCGCCGGCGGAGCGCCACTTCGATTTCGACGGCGACGAGCTGTACCGCCATCGCAGGCCGACGGCCTGGGAGAAAGTCAGGCTCTGCCGCAGCGGCGAGCGCGCCACGGCGATGGACTACATCTCCCGCATTTTCACCGACTTCCGCGAGCTCCACGGCGACCGCTGCTTCGGAGACGATCAGGCGCTGGTGGGCGGCCTCGCCTTCATCGGACGGCATCCGGTGACGGTGCTGGCGGACATGCGCGGCAAGACCCTGCAGGAGCGCGTGCAGCGCAACTTCGGCATGCCCAAGCCCGAGGGCTACCGCAAGGCGGTGCGGCTGATGCAGCAGGCGGAGAAGTTCCACCGCCCGGTGATCAGCTTCATCAACACCTCGGGCGCGTTCTGCGGCATCGACGCGGAGGAGCGCGGCCAGGGCGAGGCCATCGCGCGCTCGATTCAGACCATGGCCGCTCTCAAGGTGCCCACGCTGTGCATCTTCGTGGGCGAGGGCGGCAGCGGCGGCGCGCTGGCGACGGCGGTGGGCAACGAGGTCTGGATGCTGGAGAACGCCACCTACGCCATCCTCTCGCCGGAGGGCTACTCCTCAATCCTGTGGAAGACCGAGAGCCGCGCGGAGGAGGCCGCCAACCTCATGAAGCTGACGGCGCAGGATCTGGCCGAGCTGCACGTCATCGACCGCATCATCCCCGAATTCGGCGGCGCGACGGAGGAGACCGTGGATCGCATCGCCCGCATCATGCGCCGCGGCATTCTGGATTTCGTGAAGCGCTACCGCTACATGTCCGGCGAGGACGTCGAAAAGGAGCGCTACGAGCGCTTCCGGAAGTTCTGAGCGGAAACAGGCATGACCACCCGTCAGTCAGGTGGTCATGTCTGTTTTATACCGACAGCACAATCCCTCCGCGTCGCTGCGGAGGGATCTTTCTGTATCCATGCTTACTTTCCCGCCATCCTCCGGTAGACCGGCAGCAGGGATTCGTAGCACAGCTCGAAGAGCTCCTTCACGGGGCCGTAGGCCTTCACGGCCTCGGGATTCGGCTCGTGCACGGCGGTGATGTTCAGGAAGCGGTCGATGTCGTCGAAGCTCTTGAACAGGCCCACGCCCACGCCGCCGGTGAGGGCCGCGCCGATGGAGTTGGCCTCCTCCAGCATGGAGGGCGCCTTGATGCGCGCATTGTAGACGTCGGCCATGATCTGCCGCCACACCGCGCCCTTCGCGCCGCCGCCGATGACCAGAATCTCGTCGATGGTCAAATTCTGGCGCAGGATCTCCAGGATGATGCCCAGGTTCATGGTCACGCCCTCGAGCACGCTGCGCAGCACGTCGCGGCGCTCGTTCTCCATCTTCAGGCCGATGAACGCGCCCTTGGCGTCCGGGTTCCAGCGCGGCGCGCGCTCACCCAGCATGTAGGGCAGGAAGATCACGCCGTTGGCGCCCACCGGGCTCTGCTCGATCTCCCGGTTGATCAGGTCGTAGGCGCTCACGCCCAGCCTTTCCGCCTCGACGGATTCATACTTGCAGATCTGGTTCTTCAGCCAGGAGTAGCTCAGGCCCGCGGCCTGCATGGTGCCGTTGGGCGAATACATGCCGGGCACGATGTGGGCCCAGGTCACGGTGCGCATCTGCTCGTCGAACACCGGCTTGTCGCTGGTGGTGGCGATCCACGCGGAGGAGCCCATGCAGGAGAAGGTCTGGCCCGGACGCACGGAACCCGCGCCCACGTTGGCGCACACGCCGTCGCCGCCGCCCATGACCACCGGCGTGCCCACGGCAAGTCCGGTCGCCTCGGCCGCCTCCCGGGTCACACCGCCCGCCACGCTGGTGGAGGGCACGATCTCGGGCAGCTTGTCCGCGTCAATGCCGGAGATGTCCACGATCTTCTCCGACCAGGAGAAGGTCTTGAGGTCCACGCAGGCGTTGGAGGACGCATCGGAGGGCTCGGTGCAGAACTTTCCGGTGAGCTTGAGCACGATGTAGTCCTTGGCGTTGAGGGTCTTGTAGGTGTTTTTATAAATGTCCGGTTCGTTGTCCCGCACCCACATCAGCTTCTGAAGTCCGTAGCTGGCGGCGTTGCGGTGGCCGACGATGTGGTAGTAATCGGACAGGGAGATGTGCTCGTCGATGGCGTTCTGCTGCGCCGGGGCGCGCTGATCCGCCCAGATGATGGACGGGCGCAGGGGCGTTCCTGACTTGTCCACGCACAGGCAGCCCATCATCTGTCCGGAGAAGGACACTGCGGCGATGTCGTGCTTGTCGATGCCGGTCTTGGCGATCAGGCTCTTCGTGGTGTCGCAGATGGACTTCCACCAGTCATCGGGATTCTGCTCCGCCCAGTTGTCGTTGAAGTAGTGGCAGCCGTAGCTGTACACCGTGGAGCCGATCAGCCGGCCCTCCTCGGAAAACAGCGTCGCTTTGTTGCCGGAGGTGCCCAGATCATGTGCGATTACGTATTTCATGGTCGTCTCTCCTTTGCAGACAGCGATGAAGGGGGAAGCTCTCCCCCTTCACGTCAGGCCAGATCGCGAATGATGTTTTCCGTGGCCATGGTGCCCATGTTCTCCGTCGCGCCCCGGGTGGAGGCGGCGCAGTGGGAGCCCAGCACCACGTTGTCCAGCTCGAACCAGGCCGGATCCTCTGGCGGCTCGTGGGCGAAGGCGTCGATGCCCGCGCCGTAGATGCGCTCCTCCTTCAGGGCCTTGAGCAGCGCCGCCTCGTCGATCAGGCCGCCCCGGGCGGTGTTGATGAGGATCGCGTCCTTCTTCATCATGGCGAGCTCCTTTTCGCCCACAAAGTTGCGGGTGGAATCCATCAGCGGCAGATGCAGCGAGATGAAGTCCGCCGTGCGGAAGATCGTCTCCGCGTCGGCGCGCTCGATGTTGTTCTCCTTGGCGTACTCCTCCGGCCAGTAGGGATCGTAGGCCAGCACCTTCATGCCGAAGCCCTGGGCGCGCTTTGCAACGTGCTTGCCGATGGCGCCCAGGCCGAACAAGCCCAGGGTGGCGTGGCTCACGTCGCGGGTGGAGATCTTGCCCCAGTCCTTTCTGCGGCAGCGGCGGTCGATCATCACGGCCTTGCGCGCCACGGCCATCATCAGCGTCATGGCGTAGTCCGCCACGGCCTCGCTGTTTGCGCCCACGGTGCGGCTGACCTTGACGCCGTGCGCCTTGCAGTAGTCCAGATCAATGTTGTCCACGCCCACGCCGTACTTGGCGATGGCGCGCAGCTTCGGCGCGCAGGCCAGAACCTCTGCGTCCAGCGGATCCACACCCACGATGATGCCGACGCAGTCCGCGATCAGCTCCTTCATCTGTTCCTTTTCGAGGATGCCACCGGTGGTGTTGCGCACGACTTCGTAGCCCGCATTTTCCAGCTGTTCAAAGAGCTGGGGCATGTTTTTGCCGTAGGAGCGCGGCGTGGTCAGAATTTTCTCTTTCATGATGCTCGCCTCCCGATCTTCTCAGCGCGCGAGGCGGTCGCACATGGCCAGGCGCTCGCCGGTGATGTCGATGTGGTAGACCTCGGCGATGACCTGAGTCCAGCCGTGGATGAAGTAGGTCCAGCCGTTCTCAATCTGCAAATCGCGCTCCTGCTGCTGGGCCTCGGCCTGGTGCATGAACTCCAGGGAGCCGCGATAGTTGAACTCCCACACGATGCCGTGCTTCGGGAACTTGCAATTGTCGGTCAGCGGGGAGCCGGGGCGATCCTTGCCCATGCCTGTGGCGTTGATGACGATGGAGCCCTCGGGCAGGGCCTCGACGATCCTGTCGTTCCACTCCGCAGTGGGGCAAAGGTGGAAGCTCATCGGCACGCGGCTGTTGCCCAGCAGGTGAATGGCCTCGGCCAGACGCGGCACGGAGCGGTTGTTCATGTTGATGCGCGCGGGCACGTTGTCGCCGTGCTTCTCATTCTGGAGGTAGGAGCACACCGCCAGCGCGCTTCCGCCTGCGCCCAGCACGCAGGCCTGGGCGTCGGGATACTTCTTCCAGTGATCCGCCGGGACGAAGGAATCCAGCGCCAGGCCCACGGAGATGGGATCCTTTGCGTGGCCGCAGAGCTTGCCGTCCTTCTTGGAGATGGAGGAAATCTCGCCGAACTGCAGCGCATAGGGATCGAAGTACTCGAACAGATCCTTGCAGGCGTTGTACAGGTCGATCTTGTGGGTGGTGACCAGCGCGCCCAGGGACAGCGGATCGTTCTTGATGAACTCCACCGCCGCGCGGTAATCCTCGGCGGGGGCGTGCAGGCTGATGTCGATGCCCTTGATGCAGGTGTCCAGGCCCAGCGCCTCGGCCCAGATCGGGAAAATCTTCATGATGGAGGACTGGCCGGTGGTGACGCCGATGAAGTACATGGTGGGTTTGGTCGCGGATTCAGGCAGCTTGATCATGTTGTTCTCTCCTTTATTCGTTCGTCCGATTCTGGTCTCAGGATGTAACGTCGTATTGTCATGATATTTGCTCGCATAAATGGAGGGTCGAAGCCCACCCGGGGGGTGTCATTGCGGGGTGGTATCGACCTGCAAATCGATTTCAAAGCGGTTCCGATCGCCGCGATAGCGGGCGATGGAATACTCGATGGGCTCGTCCATCTGATTGTAGCCGACCGTCTTGAACAGCTGCACCGGCTTGCCCCGCGCCATGTCCAGGCGCTCCACATCCCGCACGTTGGCCGCCACAGCCTCCAGGATGCGGTTCACGCGGCAGATGCGGGTCTTGTCGCGCGTGGCGAGCAGATGGTACATCGACTCCTGGCTCATATCGTGCTTGAGGATGAACGCGCAGGCGTCGTAGGGCAGGTAGGTCTCCACCGTCACGATGGGATCGCCGTCCGCACAGCGCCGACGGTGCATGTACACCGCCTTGGTGCCCGGTGCAACCCCGAACACCTCCGCCACGCGCTCCGGCATGGGAATCACCTCAAAGGCCAGCATCTGCGTGCTCGGCACGCGGCCGGTGCGTTCAATCTGCTCGTTGAAGGGCTCCAGGCGCTTGATGAAGTCCTGCTTGATCTTCACCCGGGCCACGAAGGTTCCCTTGGACTTGATGCGGTACAGCCAGCCCGCCTGCACCAGCTCCGTGATGGCCTGGCGCACGGTGGTGCGGCTGATCTGAAACATTTCGGAAATCTCCTTTTCCGTCGGAATCAGACTGTCCACCGGATATTCGTTGTTCTTGATTTCCTCCAGCAGCAGACTCTTCAACTGAAAATAGAGCGGTACCGGTGTGGATTTGTCCAGCTTGTGGTCTTCCAGCATTGGGACTCCCGTTCCTTTCATCGACAGTCATAACTCAGCATAACATTGAATGTCATAACATTCTGTCGCAAGATAATTATACCACAGAAATCCTTTTTTTCAAGATGTACCGGCACAGCTTCGCCATTTTTTCCAGTATGCGGCGGGAAGTGGGCATACCGCCAGCGGCGGGGTGAGGGCACCCCGTATGCGGCGGGATGAAGGCATCCCGCCCTACTGCGCAGCCTCGGCAAACTCCGTGAGGGCAGCCTTTACCGCATCGGCGCTCTCCAGCACGTTGATGTGCTCCCGGAAGCGCGCCGCGCCCCGCATCCCGGAGATGTACCAGGCAATGTGCTTGCGCATCTCCAGCATGCCGCCGCGTTCGCCGTGCAGCTGCTGCTCCAGCTCGAAGTGGCGCAGGGCCGTCTCCACCCGCTGCCTGGGCGTGGGCGGAATGTAATCCTCCCCCGCGATCGCCGCGCGAATCTCCGCGAACAGCCAGGGATTGCCCTCCGCCGCCCGGGCAACCAGCACCGCGTCGCAGCCGGTCTCAGAAAGCATCCGCAGCGCGTCCGCGCCGCTGCGCACGTCGCCGTTGCCGAACACCGGCACCGACACGCGCCGCTTCACCTCCCGGATGACGCTCCAGTCTGCATGCCCGGAGTACTGCTGCATGCGGGTGCGCCCGTGCACCGCGATGGCCGCAGCGCCCGCCTGTTCGCAGATCTGCGCAACCTCCACCGCATTGATGTGCTCCGCGTCCCAGCCCGCGCGAATCTTCACCGTCACAGGAAGCTCCACCGCGTCCGCCACGGCCCGCACGATGCGGCCAATCTGCTGCGGATCGCGCATCAGCGCGCTGCCCTCGCCGTTTCCGGTGATCTTCGGCGCGGGACAGCCGAAGTTGATGTCGTAGAAGTCAAAGCCTGCGGAGACCAGCTCCTGCGCCGCGTCCGCCATGATCTGCGGGTCGCTGCCGAACAGCTGCAGCGCGGCGATGCCCTCCCCCGGCAACCGGGTCAGCAGCTCCCGGGCGTTGCGGTTCTTCCCGCCGGAGTAGATCCAGCCCTTCGCCGAGAGCATCTCGCTCACGCTCCAGGCCGCGCCCTGCTCGTGGCACAGCAGGCGCATGGCCGCGTCGCTCACCCCGGCCATGGGCGCGAGCGCCGCACCTGCAGGCAGCTCCAGTTTCCCGATTCGTATCAAGATATATCCCCTCCGATTATAATTATACCATTCCCCTTCGATCCCCGCAACGCAATTTCAGCGATTTGCGTCCATGGCTTGCATTTGTACCTCCCCATCGTGTATAATATAGTTGGATAATTTTAGATATTTCCATGTCCTGAATCGCTGCGCTGCGGCTCCGCCGGTTCGGAACGCGTCCCCAAGCGCATATCGTTGAACAAAAGACGATCTGCGGGGTGACGATATGAAGAACCGACGCGGCCCGCGCCCGAGCTCCCCTGCGCTGGAGTGGCTCTCGGATCTGTCGGGCAGAACGGCGCGCATCACCTCCATCGGCGGGCACTCGCTGCTGGTGGAGAACCACTGCGGCATACTGGAGTTCACGCAGGAGAAAATTTCCCTGGCCACGCGCTGCGGAGCCATCGACGTTGCGGGCAGCGGCCTGAGCCTGTCGGAGGTGCGCCGGGACGCGCTGGTGATCCGGGGCGAGATCCGCCACGTGGATCTTCCCTGCGGGGAGGCGTGCCGCCATGAACCATGACCTGCGGCTGCGGGTGGAGGGCGCGTACCCCGAGCGCCTGCTGGAGCGCTGCCTGACCCGGGGCGCGCGCTTCGCACGGGTGCGGCGAACCGGAGCGCGAACGCTGATTCTGGACACGGATGAGCGCAGCGCCGAAATCGTGCTGGCGCTCTGCAAGCGCTACGGCCTGAACCACCGCGTGCTGCGCCACGGCGGCCTGTCGGCGCTCTTGCAAGGCCTGCGCAGCCGCTGGACGCTGGCGCTGGGGCTGATTCTCTGCGCCGCGCTGTGCTGGGGCTTCCTCAGCCGCATCTGGATCATCGACGTGGCCTTCACCGGCCCCGACGCTGCGCTGGGGAGCGCCTCTGCGCTGCGCCGCTGCATCGCGGAGCAGGGCCTGAAGCCGGGCATGGCGGCCTCGGCGGTGGATGCGGAGCTTCTGCAAAAGCGCCTTCTGGCCGACGCAGGCGATTACAGCTTCATCGGCGTGCGGGTGCAGGGCATCCGGCTGCTGGTGGAGGCCTCGCCGGAGGTGCCCGCGCCCGAGGTCTACGAAATCTCCCGCGCCCGCGACCTGGTTGCCCGTCAGGACGGCGTGGTGGAATCCGTCACCGTGCACTCCGGCGAGGCCAGCGTGCACCCGGGCGACACCGTGCGCAGGGGCCAGACGCTGATTCGCGGCGAGGAGGACAGGAGCAAGGAGGAGACGAACCCCGTCTCCGCCCTGGGCGAGGTGATCGCCCGCTGCTGGTACGAGGGCGGCGCGCAGGGCCCGCTGGACAAGCGGATCCTTACGCCCACCGGGCGCAGCGAGACCGAATGCCGTTTGGAGCTGCTGGGCTTCAGCATGCCCATCACGGAATGCGCCGGCTACGCATCGGAGAAACTGGATGCGGAGATCCTGCCGGTGGTGGGGCTGTTCCTGCCGCTGGAGGTGGTGCGCACCACCCACATCGAGGTGGATGAGCGCATCGAAGCCGTGGACGAGGCTGCCCTTGAGGCGCAGCTCACCGCCCTCGCCCGCGCGGAGCTTCAGTCGAAGCTTACTGCGGATGGAATCGACTATGAACTCGCCGCAGCCTGG
>CAMBWJ010000018.1 GCA_945871545.1 uncultured Clostridia bacterium
TGATGATGTTCGACGAGCCCATCAACGGCGTGGACATGCTCACCCGGGACTGGGTGCTGGACGAGATCGCCGCGCGGCGCGCTCCCGAGCGCATCCTGCTGATCTCCACCCACCTCGTTGAACAGGCCGAGCGCCTTGCGAACTGCGCGCTGTTTCTGCGGCGCGGCGAGCTGGTGCGCGGGGGCGCGATGGACGAGCTGTGCCGGGAGAGCAGCCTGGAGGATCTCTACCGGGAGGTCTACGGTTCCCGCAGGGAGGAGGAAGCGTCATGCTGAAGCTGATCAAATACGAATTTCGCCGCAGC
The DNA here is from genome assembly GCA_945871545.1 of uncultured Clostridia bacterium. The sequence goes on from CAMBWJ010000018.1 coordinate 305, forward strand.
CGCACGAGCCTGATGGCGATGCTGGGCGCGGCTGTTGCGCTGTATCTGGCCGCGCCGCTGGGCGCAATGATGAATCGGGAGGGCCTGATGGGCGTCTCGCTGTTCGGACTGATGTTCTACTGCTTCGCCGCCTACATTTACGTGCTGGTGCGGGGCGTGAGCGCCTACTCCGGTGAGCTGAGCACCCGCTCCGGCTATCTGATGCTGATGGTGCCGCGCTCCACGCTGTCCATCGTGCTCTCCAAGCTGCTGTTCACGCTGTGCTTCGCCATCGTCATGCTGGCGGTGTGCATTCTCGCCTGCATGGGCTCCGCCATGATCTTCATGGACGAGGTGTTCGACGTGCGTGGCCTGGTTCCCATGCTGAAGTACGTCGCCCTGAACATGGAGATCGACCTCTCGGCGCTGGGCTTCTTCAGCCTGTACGCCGTGGTTTCGACGCTCATCAGCGTGATCTCGGTGGTGTCCATGGGCTACCTCTCCGCGACCCTCTCCGCCGCCATCGCCGCCCGGGGCAAGGGCGCAAAGCTGCTCTCGGCGGTTCTGTTCCTGCTGCTGCTGATCCTGGTGGGCAAGGTCTCCACGCTGGCCGCGCCGGAGGCTCTGGTGGAGGACTTCGTCGATCTGGAGACCGTTCTGACCTCCGCGATCCCCACGCTGCTGGTCAACCTGGGCTTCACCGCCCTGTTCACCTGCCTCAGCGCATGGATACTGAAAAAGAGGGTGTGCCTGTAAGCCATGAACGCCGAGCTTGAATGGAAGATTCACAACCTGCCGGATTCGCCGGGCTGCTATCTGATGAAGTCCGGCGGCAGGATCATCTACGTGGGCAAGGCCAAGAACCTGAAGAACCGGGTGTCCCAGTACTTCCACGCCTCCCGCAGCCACACCCCCAAGGTGCGCGCCATGGTGGAGAAGGTGGACGACTTCGACATCATGCTGGTGGACGGCGAGATGGAGGCCTTCGCGCTGGAGTGCAACCTCATCAAGATGCACCGCCCCCACTACAACATCCTGCTCAAGGACGACAAGCACTACCCCTACATCCGCATCGATCTGCGCGAGGACTTCCCCAAGCCGGAGCTGGTGCGCAAGCAGGCGAAGGACGGCGCGAAGTACTTCGGCCCCTATCAGGGCGCGACGGTGGTGCGCGAGGTGCTGGACGTGGTGCGCACGGTGTTCCCCATCCGCAACTGCACCAGCGCCATCAACCCGGACAAGCCCAGAAGGCCCTGCATGTACCACCAGATCGGCCAGTGCCTGGCTCCCTGCGCAGGGCTGGTCAGCAAGGAAGATTATGCGGCGCAGCTCAGGCCGGTGATCGACTTCCTGAACGGAAAATATTCCCCGGTGATCGACGAGCTGACTTTGCGCATGCGCGAGGCCTCCGCCCAGATGAACTACGAGCGCGCCGCGCTCTACCGCGACCGCATCCGCGCCGTGGAGAGCGTGATGCAGAAGCAGAAGGCCATCTCCACCGCCCAGGACGACCGGGACGTGATCGCGGTGCTCAAGCGCGACGCGGACGCGCTGGTGGAGATGCTCTACATCCGCTCCGGGCGGCTGATCGGCTCGGAGAACTTCACGCTGGAGGGTGCGGGCGACGAGGAGCCGGGCGAGATCATCACCCAGTTCATCCTGCAGTACTATACGCCGGAGAACCTGCCGCCCACGGAAATCCTCCTCTCCGCCGATCCCCCGGAGAAGCATGTGATCGAGGAGCTGCTGACCGAGCTGCACGGCCGGCGCACCTACCTGTTCGCGCCGATGCGCGGCGAGAAGCTGAAGCTCATCCGCATGGCGCTGAAGAACGCCCGCGACCTTGCCGAGAAGCTGGACAAGCGCGCGGCAAGCAGCCATGAGCGCACTGTGGGCGCGTGCGAGGAGCTTGGCGAGGTGCTGGGCCTTGCGCATCCGCCCCGGCGCATCGAGGGCTACGACATCTCCAACACCCAGGGCGTGCTCTCCGTGGGCAGCCAGGTGGTGATGATCGACGGCGTGGCCCGGCACGACCAGTACCGCATCTACCGCATCAAGACCGTGCAGGGCGCAAACGACTTCGCCTCCATGCACGAGGTGATCACCCGCCGCCTGAGCCACGGCCTGAAGGAGCTGCATGAGCGCGGCGAGGCCGGGGAGGATCCCCGGGAGGGCAAGTTCTCCGACCTGCCCGATCTGATCCTGATCGACGGCGGCCGGGGCCAGCTCAACGCCGCCCAGGACGCGATGCACGCGCTGGGGCTGGACATTCCCATGTTCGGCCTGGCCAAGCGCATCGAGGAGATCGTGCTGCCGGACTGCGACGAGAGCATCCTGCTGGACCGCCACTCCAACGCGCTGCACCTGATCCAGCGCCTGCGCGACGAGGCCCACCGCTTCGCCATCACCCACCACCGCAAACTGCGCAGCAAGGCCAGCGTGTCCTCCCGCCTGGACGGGGTTCCGGGCGTGGGCGAGAAGCGCAAGAAGGCGATTCTCAGGCACTTCCAGACGGTGGAGGCCCTGAAGAACGCATCCCTCGACGAGATCTGCGCCGTGCCCGGCATGACCCGCCCGGTGGCCGAGAACGTCTACGCCATGCTCCACGCCGTAGATGTGCAGGCTGCGGAAACCGATACAGACGAATAAGGCGCAAAAGAACCGCCTGCATGAAGCATCGTCCTCATGCAGGCGGTTCTGTGTGTTCCGGAATTACTTGAGGTTCGCCGCAAAGAATTCCGCAGTCGCGCCAGCAACCAGCTTGCGCACCGCGTCGTCCTCGCTGTAGAATCCGTAGCCGTGGCCTTCGCCGGTGGCGTCCAGGGTTTGCGCATGCAGACAGGCCGCGACATGCTCCGGCACGAAGGGGTGCACGCTTGCGTCGTCCCTTCCCCACATCACCAGCGCCGGGCCCTGCCACGCCGCAGCGGCCTCCGCCGCCGGATCCCGCACCCTGTCAAGATCGGCAAACCACGCCCTGCTCAGCTGCTGTACCTGCCCAAATACGGTGGTGTGAACCACGTAACCCTCGGCCTCCGCCTGTGCCGCCATCGCCTCGTAGGCCTGCGCGCCGCCGAACAGCTCCTTCAGATCGCCAGTGTCCGCAGCGGGGGCCAGCAGCACGATCGCATCCGCAGCCGTGCCGCTTGCCAGCAGCTCCAGCACGATACACCCGCCCATGCTGTAGCCGAACAGGCCGAGCTTGCCCACGCGCAGCTTCGCCTTCGCACAATCGATGGCGTTGCGCACGTCCTCCTTCATGTTGCTCAGGGTGTTCATGCGGAAGCTCTCCGTGCTCTCGCCGCAGCCCGGGAAGTCCATCCGTATGGACGCGATTCCCCGCGCAGCCAGCGCAGTTGCCACCGCCGCAAAGCCCACGTTCTCCTCGCGGCTGCCGCCGTGGCCGTGGCACAGCACCGCCAGCGGAACCTCGTCCACTCCGCCGGGGATCACCAGCGTGGCGGGCACCTGCACGCCGCGACTCTCATAACGGACCGCGCAGGATTTTACAGAGGACGTTTTCTGCATCATTCGTTCCTCCAATCGGATTTTCGTTTTTGGAATATTATAGTGGATGCTTCCGCCCGCCGTCAAGAACGCCGCCGGAAAAGCCTGAAGGCCGCCTTGGCGCAAGCGGAAATCTCTGCCGCCCGCGATTGACAAATCCCGCAAAAAATGGATAATAGTATACAGCGACTGATTTTCAACAACTGGAGGTTATGACCAATGTTCATCGATTATGCAAAGATTGACGCGCGGGTGATGGAGCTCAAGGACGAGCTGATCCGCGACATTCAGAAGTGGGTCTCCATTCCCTCGGTATCCGCAGGCAGCGACGGCGACAAGCCCTACGGCCCTGTGGTGGCAAAGATGCTGGACACGGCGCTGGAAACCGCCCGCAACTACGGCTTTGAGACCCGCAACATCGACTACTACGCCGGAGACATCTCCATGGGCAGCGGCGAACAGACCTTGGGCATGCTGGCCCACCTGGACGTGGTGCCCGCAGGCGAGGGCTGGACCCACGATCCCTTTGGCGGCGAGATCGCCGACGGCAAGATCTTCGGTCGCGGCACCATCGACGACAAGGGCCCGGCGCTATGCGCGCTGTACGCCATGCGCGCGGTGCGCGACGCGGGCGTGCCGCTGAAGGACGGCGTGCGGCTCATCCTGGGCTGCGACGAGGAGGTGGGCATGAGCGACATGCGCTACTACGCCTCGAAGCTGAAGATGCCCGACTACGGCTTCTCCCCGGACGCGGAGTTCCCGGTGATCAACATCGAAAAGGGCGGCGTGAACGTGGAGCTGACTTATCGCGGCGAAGGCGAAAATGAGGCCGAGATCCCGGTGTACCAGCTCTACGCGGGCGAACGCCCGAATGTGGTGCCCGCACACGCCTATGCCATCGTCGGCACGGAGAAGCTTCCCTGCGCTGAAATCGAGAAGAGGATCGCGGCCCACGCGGCGGCGGTCAATCAGAAGCTGTCCGTGAAGGATCTGGGCGATGGTCGCGCGGAGATCAGCGCCGAGGGCGTGCTCTCCCACGGCTCGCTGCCGGAGCTGGGCGTGAATGCGGCAAGCGTGCTGCTGATCGCGCTGAAGGCCATCGGCGCGGGCGCGGGCGTGCAGCCGGCGCTCAATATGATGACCGAGTGCATCGGCATGGAGCCGGACGGCGCGTCCCTGAACATCAAGCGCGAGGACGAAATCTCCCACAACCTGAGCTGCAACCTGGGCATCCTGCGCTGGGACGGCGAAAACTTCAGCGCCACGCTGGACATCCGCTATCCTCTGTGCACCAACGAGGTGGAGATTCTGGGCAACATCACCCGCACGGTGTCGAAGTACGGCGTGCATGTGCGCATGCTCGGCAGCCACACCCCGCACCACGTCCCCGCCGATCACAAGATCGTGCGCGGCCTGATGCAGGTGTACAACGAGCTGACCGGCGACGACGCGAAGCCCCTGGCCATCGGCGGCGGCACCTACTCCCGCATGATGCCCAACACCGTGGCCTTCGGCGTGGTGTTCCCGGGCCAGGAGGACTGCTGCCACATCGCCGACGAGTACATCGACATCGACAGCATGATGCGGGCCACCCGCATCTTCGCCCACGCCATCGCGGAGCTGGCCAGCGGCAACATCGCCTGATGTGGGGGAGAAGTATGCAGAAAATTTTTTCCATCGCCATCGACGGCCCCGCAGGCGCGGGCAAATCCACCGTCGCCCGGGCCGCCGCCGAGGCGCTCGGCGCAATGTATCTGGACACCGGCGCGATGTACCGCACGGTGGGCCTGCACTTCCTCCGGGAAAACCTGCTGGAGGATCGGGACGAAATCGCCCGCCGCGTGGACGGCGTGAACGTGCAGGTGAAGTTTATGGACGGCGAACAGCACATGCTGCTGGAGGGCGAGGATGTGACCGAGGCCATCCGCACGCCGGAGGCCTCCATGGCCGCATCCGCCGTGGGCGCGGTGAGCGAGGTGCGCGCCTACCTTGTGCGGCTCCAGCAGGAAACCGCCCGGGGCATCTCCATCGTCATGGACGGCCGCGACATCGGCACCAAGGTGCTGCCCAACGCCACGCTGAAGGTCTACCTCACCGCCACGGCGGAGGTGCGCGCGCTGCGCCGCTACGCCGAGCTGCGGGGCAAGGGCGAAACCCCCGCCTACCACTGCGTGCTGGACGACCTGGTGGAGCGGGATTACAACGACATGCACCGCGCCGCCTCCCCGCTCATGCGGGCCGAGGACGCGCAGCTGCTGGATACCTCAAATCTCACGCTGAAGCAGTCGGTGGACGAGCTGGTTCGCCTGGCGCGCGCAGCCATCGGGGAGTGACAAAAGCATGGGCAAGAAATTCTACAACTTCTGCTGGGTGGCGCTGCGCCCGGTGTTCGACCTGCTCTATCCCCGCAGGGTGACGGGTCTGGAGAACCTGCCTGCGGAGGGCGGCTTTGTGCTCTGCCTGAACCACTGCTCCGCGCTGGATCCGCTGTTCGTATCCTCCCGCATCCCGCGAAAGCGCCGCATGTACTTCATGGCCAAGAAGGAGCTGTTCGAGCACAAGCTGCTGCGGCCCTTCGTCGTAGGCCTGGGCGGCATTCCGGTGGATCGCGGCAACGCCGATCTCTCGGCCATCCGCAGCTGCATGAAGGTGCTCAAGGACGGCTACGGCCTGGGCATCTTCCCCCAGGGCACCCGCAGCAAGGACAACACCCCCACGCCCATGCTGCCCGGCGCGGCGATGATCGCGCTGCGCGGCGGCGTTCCGGTGATTCCCGCCTACATCGACGGCCCCTACCGCCTGTTCCACCACGTGGACGTCCGCTTCGGCGCGCCGATGGATCTGTCCGACTTTGGCAGGCGCTGCGACCACGACACGCTGGTTGCCGCCACCGACCGCATCGCCGGCGCCATCTGGGCCCTGCGCGATTGCGCAAAAAGTTAACGTAAATTCACTGTAAATCCAGAATATTCTTGCAGGAATTCCGCTGACCCCGTCGAATAACGGACGTTAGCGGAATTTTTAATTGTTCGCTGCATTCCCCAGGAATCTGAAGGCTGAGAACGGAAGGGACTGAGACCGATCGCTGAGATCCTGCTTGCCAGGCACGCGGGCTTCTGCTTCGGCGTGCGACGGGCGGTGGATACCGCTGCGGCAGCTGCACCGGCGATTACCCTCGGCCCGATCATCCACAATCCGCAGATGGTGGAAAAGCTCGCGCGCGACGGCGTGACCAGCGTGGACGCACTGGAGGACATCCCCCGGGGCTCCCGCGTGGTGATTCGCTCCCACGGCGTGGGCCGCAGGGAGATCGAGGCGCTTGAAGCGCTGGATTGCGAGATCCTGGACGCCACCTGCCCCTTCGTGGCCCGCATTCACGAGATGGTGCGCGCGGCCTCGGAGGAGGGCATTCCCGTGATCGTCGTGGGCGAGCGGGAGCATCCCGAGGTTGTGGGCATTCTGGGCTGGTCCGATCCGCCCGGAAGCACCGTGATGTGCGCGGAGGACGCAGAGGCGCTGCCCGAGATGGAGCGCGCGCTGATCGTCTGCCAGACCACCATGGTGCGCAGCCGCTTCGACGAGCTCTGTGAACTGCTCCGGCGCAGGATCCGCCACCCGGATATCCGGGCAACGATCTGCCCCGCCACGCAGGATCGCCAGAGCGAGGTCACGCAGCTCGCACAGCGCGCGGACGTGATGATCGTCGTGGGCGGCAGGCAGAGCTCCAACAGCGCAAAGCTGTACCGGCTCGCCAGGGCCGCATGCCCCCGCACTCTGTTCATCGAAACCGCGCAGGAGCTGGAGCAATTCCAAATTTCCGCATCCGATGTTATTGGGATTACAGCCGGTGCATCCACACCGGATTGTATAATTAAGGAGGTTGTTGCAAGAATGAACGACATCGAGAAGAAAGTATCCGTTGATGACACCCAGGAACAGGCCGTAATGTCCATGGAAGACGTTGAGAAAACGCTTGTTCAGCTCCGCCCCGGCCAGATCGTCACTGGTACCGTGGTTCAGATCACCGAAGACGAAGTATGCGTCAACGTTGGATACAAGGCTGACGGTCTCGTGAAGAAGTCTGATCTTTCCTCTACCGATGTCAAGGTCGGCGACGAAATCGAAGTCGAGGTTGTGAAGGTGAACGACGGCGAGGGCAACGTGCTGCTCTCCCAGAAGAACATCATCAACCGCAAGGCTTGGGAAGAGATCGTTGCGAAGCAGGAAGCCGGCGAATTCGTTGAGGGCGTCGGCAAGGAAGCCGTCAAGGGCGGCCTGCTGGCGGACGTCATGGGCGTTCGTACCTTCATTCCCGCATCCCAGCTCTCCCTGCGCTACGTTGAGAAGATCGACGAGTTCGTGGGCCAGACCATGACCCTGAAGATCATCGAGATCGACAAGGCCAAGAAGCGCATCGTTGCTTCCCGCAAGCAGGTTCTGCAGGTGGAAGAGGCGGCCCGCAAGAAGGAGCTGTGGAACACCTTCGAGGTCGGCTCCATCGTCAAGGGCGTCGTTCGCCGCCTGGCGGACTTCGGCGCGTTCGTCGACATCGGCGGCGTGGACGGCCTGGTGCACGTGACCGATCTGTCCTGGGGCCGCGTGAAGCACCCCTCCGACGTGGTTTCCGTCGGCCAGGAGATCGACGTGAAGATCCTGAACGTGGATCCCGAGCGCGAGCGCATCTCCCTGAGCTACAAGCAGACCCAGCCCCGTCCGTGGACCGTTGCCGGTGAGAAGTACCCGGTCGGCTCCGTTGTTGAGGGCAAGGTCGTGCGCATCACCACCTTCGGCGCATTCGTGGAGCTGGAGCCCGGTCTGGACGGCCTGGTACATATCTCCCAGTGCGCGCTGACCCGCATCGCCAAGGTTGAGGACGCTGTGAACGTCGGCGACATCGTTCGCGTGAAGGTTCTGGACGTCAACACCGAAGCCAAGCGCATCAGCCTTTCCATTCGCGAGGTTCTCGAGGACGAAGCTCTGGATTCCGTGCCGGAAGACGAATTCGCCATCGATGATATCCCGGAGGCATAATTCCTTGCCTCTGCGACGCGCGGCAGCTCCCCCTGCCGCCATCGCATATAAGCCCTGCCGAACCCAGGCAGGGCTTTCTATGTTTTGGAGCTTTCCAAAATGCATCGAGCCTCCCGTCTGCAAAACGGGAGGCTCTTTTCTGTATCGTTTTACGCCTGAAGGAAGGCCATATACCCCTTGTAGGCTTCAAACAGGTCGGCCTTGCTGATGGTCTCGTAGGGGGCGTGCATGGAGAGCACCGCCACGCCCGCGTCGATGACGTTCATGCCGTACTTCGCGCAGGTGAAGGCGATGGTTCCGCCGCCGCCCAGATCCACGCGGCCCATCTCCGCGATCTGGAAGGCCACGCCCGCGTCATCCATGATGCGGCGCACCTCGGCCACGTACTCGGCGTTTGCGTCGCTGGAGGAGGACTTGCCCCGCGCGCCGGTGAACTTGTTGAAGCACAGGCCCCGGCCCAGGAAGGCGGCGTTCTTCTTCTCGAAGGCGGCTGCGAAGTTGGGATCGAAGCCCGCAGACACGTCGCTGGACAGCATGCGGCTGTTCTTCAGCGTGCGGCGCAGTCCCAGCTCGCTGTAGGTGGCGGTGAGGGCATAGACCTCGGCCACGATGTTTTCAAAGAACATGGAGTCCATGCCGGTCGCGCCGACGCTGCCGATCTCCTCCTTGTCGGTGAGCACGCAGCAGGCGGTGCGCTCGGGGGTACCATCCAGATCCATCACGGCGCGCATGGACGGATAGGCGCACACGCGGTCGTCGTGACCGTAGGCCAGGATCATGCTGCGGTCCAGACCCATATCGCGGGCCTTGCCTGCGGGCACAATCTCCAGCTCTGCGGAGAGGAAGTCCTCCTCCTCCACGCCGTACTTCTCCTGCAGGATGTTCAGCACGCCCTGCTTCACGGCGTCCTTGTCGCAGTCGGCCACCGGGCGGCCGCCCACGATCAGGTTCAGCTCCTCGCCCTCGATGAGCTTGCTTGCGTCGCGCTTCATCTGATCCTGCGCCAGATGGGGCAGCAGATCGGAGATGCAGAACACCGGATCGTCCGCGTCCTCGCCGATGACCACGTTCACGCGGGTTCCGTCCTTCTTCACGATCACGCCGTGCACCGCCAGCGGCTGCGCGACCCACTGGTACTTCTTGATGCCGCCGTAGTAGTGGGTGTCCAGATAGGCCAGATCCGTGTCCTCGTAGAGGGGGTTCTGCTTGACGTCGATGCGGGGGGAATCGATGTGCGCGCCCAGGATGTTCATGCCCTGCTCCATCGGTTTTTCACCGATGACGAACAGCAGGAAAACCTTGTCCATCCAGTTGCAGTAGACCTTGTCGCCGGCCTTGAGCTGCCGGTTCTCCGCCACGCACTTGTCGAGGTTCAGGAAGCCGCGCTTCTCCGCCTCCGCACAGCAGATCGCGGTGCACTCGCGCTCGGTCTTGCCGTTATCCAGAAAGGCGCGGTAGTCCCGGGCAAAGGCCTCCAGGCGCTCCAGCGCCTGCGCATCGTATTCCTTCCACACGTTCTTGCGTTCCATGGTTCGTTCACTCCATTTCCATATTTCAGTCGTTGTCCTTGTCATTCAGCACGCGCTCGATGATGAAGCGCGGGCGGGCCTTGGCTTCGCTGTAAACCTTGCCCATGTACTCGCCGATCACGCCCAGCGCCAGCAACTGAATGCCGCCGATCATCCAGATCGAGCACATCAGCGAGGCCCAGCCGCTCACCGTGGCCCCGGCGATCCACCGAATCAGCGTCCACAGCAGCATGACCAGACTCAGCGCGAAGATCACCGCGCCCAGGAACAGGATCAGCCGCAGGGGCTTGACGCTGAAGGAGGTGATGCCGTCGAAGGCGAAGGACAGCATCTTCTTCAGCGGATACTTGCTCTCTCCGGCGAAGCGCTTGGCGCGCTCGTACTCCACCGTCGTCCAGGAGTAGCCGATCTGCGGCACGATGCCCCGCAGGAACAGGTTGACCTCCTTGAACTCGGCCAGCCCCTCCACCGCGCGGCGGCTCATCAGGCGGTAGTCCGCGTGGTTGAACACGATGTCCACGCCCATGGCCTTCATCAGCTTGTAGAAGCTCTCCGCCGTGAAGCGCTTGAAGAAGCTGTCGGTCTTGCGGGAGGAGCGCACGCCGTAGACCACGTCATAGCCCTCGTGGTAGGCGTCGATCATCTTATCCATCGCGTCGATGTCATCCTGCAAATCCGCATCCATGGACACCATCATGTCCGCATACTGCACGGCGGTCATCAGTCCCGCCAGCAGCGCGTTCTGGTGCCCCCGGTTGCGGGACAGGTTCACGCCGGAGAAGATGCGATCCTGGGCGTGCAGCTCCTCGATAATCGGCCAGGTGCGATCCTTCGAGCCGTCGTTGACGAACAGGATGCGGCTGCGCGGCGAAATCTTGCCCTGGGCGATCAGCGCCGTGAGCTTCGCCTTCAGGCGCTTCGAGGTCTCCGGGAGCACCTCCTCCTCCTTGTAGCAGGGCACAACCACATAGAGCGTATTATCCGATCTCATAAATCAATGTCCCTCCATTTGATTCAGCGGCGAAAAGCAGCCGCGTCGCCTGCGATAGTAGCTGCCGTTCACCAGCAGCAGCGCAAGATACACCGCCATCGGCCCCAGCGTGGAGACGGACAGCGGCGTAAGCCCGACAATCAACCAGCGTCCCGCCGCGAAGCCGAGCTGTCCGGCCAGCAGCAGAAGGTACGTCCAGCACAGCAGCCTCGGCCCTGCGCTTCTCCGCTTCCGCAGCTTCACGGCGGACAGCACGCACAGCAGCGCGGCAAGCGCAGCCACGGCCGCCAGCGCCCAGTCCAGCATGCGCAGCTTGGGCAGACCCGCATAGACCTTCTCCCAGATCTCCGCCGTATAGTATTGCCTGCCAAGGAGCAGCCATCCGGCCTGAAAGGCGTGGTACAGCGCCGCCAGCCACAACCAGAAGTTCGTCAGGAAGCGGTGCCAGGCCATCGGCGGCTCGTCCACCGCTTCCCCGGATTCCGGCGCATCCGCCGGGGGTTTCTGCTCCCCCTCCGGCTCTGCGGGCACTTCCTGCGCTTCTCCGGCAATTTCACTGATCTCCGGCGCATCCGTCGGGAGATATTCCTCCTGTTCCGGCACAGTCGCATTCATATTCGTCGGTTCCTTTCCCATTTGGATTTATCATAGCACAAGGCGCTTCGATATGCAAGCGCACGACGGCAAATCCGCAGTCGGATTCTGCGGCCCCGCATTGCCGCGCAAAAATTTCTCTCATCGACAAAAACATTTGACAAATCGTGCCATATGCGCTATAATTTTTACATTGCGTCGATGGGAACGAGCGCGTACCGTCGCCCGAACAGAGAGCCGCCGGTTGGTGCGAGGCGGAGGGGCAGGTCTGCGCAGCCCTCCCGGAGCAGCGCGCGAAAGGTTCGTCCGACTAAGCGTCGCCGGGTTCGCCCGATAAAGCGTAGGAGTCATCGACTCGAAAAGGCCTGCGCCGCGAGGTGCAGACAAAGTAAGGTGGTACCGCGGAACACAGCTTCCGTCCTTATGCAGGCATCATGAGGACGGGGCTTTTTTTGTCCCTCCAAGGGTGCACAACACAAGAACCGGAGGGATTGACCATGCTGGACTTCATCACCAACGTCAACAAGGCCGTAAACAACTTCGTCTGGGGCGTGCCCGCCATGATCCTGATCATCGGCGTGGGCCTGTACCTCACGCTGCGCACCCGCTGCATCCAGATTCGCAGGTTCGGCACATCCATGCGCGAGACCATCGGCCGCATCTTCAAGCGCGGCGAGGCGGCAAAGGGCTCCATCACCCCCTTCCAGGCGGTGTGCACCGCGCTTGCCGCCACCGTGGGCACCGGCAACATCGCGGGCGTTGCGGGCGCAATCGCCATCGGCGGCCCCGGCGCAGTGTTCTGGATGTGGATCTCCGCGCTGCTGGGCATGTGCACCAAGCTGGTGGAGGTCACGCTGGCGGTGCACTACCGCGAGCGCAACGCCCAGGGCGACTGGGTCGGCGGCCCGATGTACTTCATCAAGAACGGCCTGGGCAAAAAGTGGATGTGGCTGGGCTGCGTGTTCGCCGCGCTGGGCGCGCTGACCGTGTTCGGCACCGGCAACGCCACCCAGGTCAACGCCATCATCACCTCCATCAACTCCGCGCTGTCCAGCTTCGGCCTGGCTCCGGAGGGCGGCATCAAGGCGGTCAACCTGGGCATCGGCGTTCTGATCGCATTCCTTGTGGGTCTGGTGCTGCTGGGCGGCATCAAGCGCATCGGCCGCGTGACCGAGCGCCTGGTTCCCTTCATGGCACTGCTCTATGTGGTGCTGGGTCTGGGCGTGGTCGCCATCAACATCAGGAACGTGCCCGGCGTGTTCGGCATGATCTTCTGCGGCGCGTTCAGCCCCGCAGCCATCACCGGCGGCGTGATCGGCTCCATGTTCACCGCCATGAAGAAGGGCGTGTCCCGCGGCATCTTCTCCAATGAGGCCGGTCTGGGTACCGCATCCATCGCCCACGCCTCCGCCGACACCGACGATGCGGTGAAGCAGGGCCTGTTCGGCGTGTTCGAGGTCTTTGCCGACACCATCGTGATCTGCACCCTCACCGCGCTGGTCATCCTGTGCAGCGGCGTCACCGTGAACTACGGCCAGGCTGCCGGCGCGGCGCTGACCATCAGCGGCTTCACCGCCACCTACGGCGGCTGGGTCTCCATCCTGACCGCCGTGGCCATGTGCAGCTTCGCCCTGTCCACCATCCTCGGCTGGGGCCTGTACGGCATGCGCTGCGTGGAGTTCCTCTTCGGATCGAAGGGCAACAAGCCCTTCCTGCTGATCTACTCCCTCGTCGCCATCGTGGGCGCAACCATCGATCTGGGCCTGCTGTGGGACATCTGTGACACCTTCAACGGCCTGATGGCCATTCCCAACCTGATCGCCGTGGCGCTGCTCAGCCCGGTGGCGATCCGCCTGATCCGCGACTACTTCGACAAGAAGCCTGAGGCTGCGCTGAAGAGGTAAATCTGTGTAGAGGGGAACACGTCCCCCTATCAGGCTGAACCGCCGTCCGAAATCGGAGGGCGGTTTTTGGTACACTCAAAGCACAAGCAAACAATACCGACGGGTATGGAGTGCTTGTGC
>CAMBWJ010000019.1 GCA_945871545.1 uncultured Clostridia bacterium
GGCCTCCAGATACGCAGCAATCTTCAGATAGTTCGTCCCGTCCTCCGGAGTTGCCCCAAGTCCCCAGAACAGGCGATCCTCTCTCGCGTCAAAATCATACCCCGCGTAGCGCAAAACAGATGCGACGCAGGATACTCCGCAGGTAAAATTGTGGCCCTGTCTGTACAGCGGCAGCTCCAGAAGCACGGAATCTTCCTCGTCCTCCTCAGGCAGCGCCATGCTTGAAACGTCGTAGGCATAGAACGTGTTTCCCTGCGGTTCGGTTTCATTGAGATAGTATTCCTTCATCTGATCGGCGACAACCTCAGCGTCCAGCGCATTGTCTTCCCAGGCCGCCGGGGTTTCTTCAACCGTGACGCCTTCATTCCCGGCTGCGGCACTCGCCGTCATGGGCAGCGTGGCGACCACCACTGCGAGGCAAAGGAGAAGCTTGTGGATTCTTTTCATCTCGAAATCCCTCCGATCCATTCTGATCTCGTACCGCTTTTGTGCGATGTTCAATTCTATTATACTATTTTTTCCCTGTTATTTCATAGGGGTAATGTCAAAATTGCAATTTTTCCCTGATTCCACCAGATGAATCGGAATCTGAATCTCTGTGACGAATTTGTCCGTTTCATTCGTGATTCCGTAATCGATCATGGTGATTTCCTTCGAGAAGCCTGCAATTTGCAGGCGATGGTCATGGATGAAGGCGATCAGCTTCTGATACTGGGCGGGCGCGTCAGCATGGCTCCCGCAGAACCGAAGCGTCACGCAGGTTTCCGTCGGAAGCTCCTCAACCTCGCCCTCAAATTCATCCTCCGGGTCGAGCAGCATGAACACCAGATCGTAGTTCTGATAGGCCTGCGCCATCAGATGCTCCCGTGAAATCCCGACGCCGATCTTGCCCAGAAATACCAGTGCGTCCTTCTGCTCACCCTCCAGCTGGCGAATCGGCACCTCCAGATCGAGGTATGAGTCAATCGACGGCGGCTTGCGAATCCATGTGATTTTCCGCGCGGGATAGGTGGCAAAACGGATCACATCCAGCTCGGAGGAAACCGCATCCTCAATCTGCCGCAGCCGGTTCTCGATTTTTCGTTCGATCTTTTCCAGCTCCTTGCGCTTCCGGATGACCGTCTCCTTTTGCTGGCGGAGCAGCTCCTGTATGCGATGCACGTCCCGATTCTTCAAAAAATCCGCAATCTGATCCAGCGGCGTATCCAGCACCCGAAGATAGCGGATGGTGTTCAGGCTCTCAAACTGCCGGGTGCTGTAATAGCGGTATCCGGTGACCGGGTCAATGTACTCCGGCTGCAGCAGGCCCTGCTTCTCGTAATGGCGCAGGGTACCCGCACTCAGATGAAACAGCTTCGCGATGTCACCGATCTGAAACAAGCCGCTTTTCTCCATTTTGTCCTCCCCTTTTTTGCATGCGGATGAATACACAGACGCAGATGACGACGGACACGCAGGAACCTGCCGTGGTCGCAAGTCCCATGGGAAACAGTGTGCCAGGGGAATCCGGGCGCAGACAATGGACACCGAATTGTGCAGGAAGGATAAGCCGGACAGTCCATAGGCGCAGAAATAGCCGCTGAAGCAGAAGTGAATGCCCGCCAGAATGCAGTCCCAGATGTAACCGCGCATGTATTGTCCGCCCAGACGGATCACCTCTGCGTCGCTTGAAAACAGACCGACAAAGGGCTCCGCCGCCAGCTGCATCACCAGGACGGAGAGCGCGCCAAAGGAAACGGAGAGCATGATCGCATACCGCAGGGTCTGCTTTGCCCGGTCGTGCCTGGCTGCGCCGACGTTCTGCGCAGCCAGTGCGGAAACCGTGGACAGCATCGACGACGGCACCAAAAACAGGAAGCTGATGAGCTTTTCCACGATGCCGACCGCTGCGGCGTCCTTCAGGCCGCGCGAGTTGGCGATGACCGTGATCACAATAAAGGAAATCTGAATGAACCCATCCTGAAAGGCGACCGGGAGTCCGACCTTCAGCAGGGAGCCCATGACGCGCTTCCGGGGGCGAAGATGTTCCCGCTTCAGGTCGAGGCCCGTCCTTCTCTTCGGGATGATGGCCAGCGACACGATGACGCTGATCGTCTGCGACAGGGTCGTGCCCAGCGCCGCACCGGCGGGCCCCAGCTTCATAACGCCGATCAGCAGATAATCCAGCGCAATGTTGGCGGCGCAGGCGATGGCAATAAAGTACATCGGGCTTTGGGAATCGCCCATGCCCCGGAAGATGGAGCTGATGATGTTGTAGGCGGTGATGAACAGAATGCCGATAAAGCAGATGGTCAGATAGTTGACCGTACCTCTTACCGCCTCCACCGGGGTGGACATGAGCGAAATGATGGGCCTGACCAGCAGGAGCAGCACAAGGCTGATCGCCACGGACAGGCTCATAAAAAGCGTGACCGTATTGCCGATGGCGGCGGAGGCTTCCTCCTGTTCCCTTGCGCCGATCGCCCGGCCAATCATGACCGTGGAACCCATGGCGAGGCCAACGATCATGACCGTCAGCATGTGCATGACCTGGCTTCCGATGGAGACGGCGGTGGTGCACTCCACGCCGTTGAACTGGCCGACGATGAACAGGTCGGCCATGCCATAGGGCGTCTGCAAAAAATAGGACAGCAGAAAGGGCAGCGAAAAGGATACGAGCGTCCTGAATACGCCGCCTGTGGTCAGATTCTTTTCCATGTGGATTGCAATGACATTCCCCTCGTATGATATTCTACCAGAATAGCATACACTCTACAACAGTTGTAGAGTCAAGAGGCAATCTTTAACTCATTGAACCAATTCCCGATTTGTATAGCTGTTTTTCCGCTGCCTTCCGCGCAGATCATCTGTCCGGCACCCAGCTTGGCCGATTCCGTATTGTCCGGAATCAACGCCAATATGCCATCACAAGAATCTGTGAGTTATAAGCGAACACCCCTCCCATAAAAATAAATGTGTTCCCGATATTATTGGGATTCCAGCCACGTTTATCCAAATATTCTTGTGATAGGTATTTACAAACGCAGATTCTTGTGATATGATAATTGCAGAGTCGAACAGGAGTTCATGGAGAGGGACGATTGAGTATGGCAAACAAAAAGAAAGAAAGCGGAGTCGTTGCGTTCCCGGTTCAGAAGGCCTCCGGGAAACCGCGCATTCGCTTTGGCAGTACCCTGCGCGAATACAGATTGAAGGCCCATCTCGATCAGGAGCAGGTCGGCAAGGCCTGCGGCGTGACCGGCAATGCGATCAGCAACTGGGAGCGCGACGTCGCACGCCCGGACGCTTCGCTGGTTCCCACGCTGTGCAATCTTCTCAATATCCCGCTGTACGACTTTTTCGGCATGACGAATCCGAATCCGTATTCTGAGGATGAGAAGGGGCTGATCGCCGACTATCGCTGCATGACCAGCCCGAACAAGCGCCAGCTGCGCAGCATTGTCAGAGCCATCGTCGACAGTCAGGATGAAACCCGCCGGGAGAACTACAGGAAGAATTACTGTCACCTCGTCGGGCATGACGCCGGGCTGGCGGCAGGCTTTGGCGGTCCGCTTGATGACGAACCAGAAGCTTACCCTGTGTTTGTGCGGGTCAGCAGAGACGCGCGTCGCGCCGATGATGTGTTTCCGGTCAATGGTCAGAGCATGGAGCCGGATTACCCGGATGGCTCCATGGTGTTCGTAGAGCGCGTGGATGCTTCTGAACTGGCGTATGGCGATATCATTGCCTGCATCGTTGCCGGCACGCCCTACGTCAAGATCTACGAGAGGGACGGCCTCCATTCGATCAACCCGGATTATTCTGTAATTCCTGTTACCGATGACGATAATATGCGGCTGATCGGGCGCGTGGTTGGTCTCGTCGATCCCGAGGACATTGCATCCGACGCAGAGGCACAGGAGCTCATGGAAGTTTTTGCGGACGAACTCAACTAAAGCAATCCATAGAATCGAAAAATCTGCTTTGTCGGCAGGTGTATTTTCTATACCCAAAATGAAGCTGAACGCCGCAAAATCAGGGTTTAAGGAAAGAAAGATCTTCTTTGAACACAAGGCAGGGATGAATGATGAAGCGTGAGATTCGGAGACCCATTGCAAAGGATGCGCGGCGGTGCGCCTTCACCGGCTATCGCCCCATGAAGATGCCCTTCGGCTACGATGAGGAATGCCCTCTGGCGCTGGATTTCAAGAAAAGGCTTCACGAGACGATTGAGATTCTGATCCTTCAGGGCTACAAGCACATGATCTCGGGAGGTGCGCAGGGCATGGACCTCATGGCTGCCGAGACGGTTTTGGATTTGCAGAAGGACTACCCCGAAGTCACCCTTGAGATCGCCGTCCCCTTTGAAACACAGGCCGTGAAATGGTCGGAGGACTATCGGAAGCGCTGGAAGGAGTGCATCGACAGGGCCGACGTGATCACCGTGCTGTCGCACCAATACACAAAGGGCTGCCTTTATGCCAGAAACCGCTATCTGGTCACGCAGGCAGACCTCCTCCTGGCCTGCTACGATGGGCAGGAAGGCGGAACGAAGAACACCGTGGAGTACGCAAAGAATACCGGGTGCAGGGTATGTCTGATTCCGCCGGTCAAGGAAAAAATGCACTAGAGCACGGCTATGGCCGCGCTTGACGAAGAGGATGAATGAGAGGTGTTCCCATGAATGAGCAGCGTCCACTGAAGGGTGCCCGACCACCCCGGCTGGAAAAGGTGTACGTCAAAGTCAATTCGGACTTTGACGCCACCGGCTACATGCAGCCCCGCTCCATCACATGGGCGGACGGCAGAACCTTCACCATCGAGGCCGTGAAGGACTTCCGCCCGGCAGCATGCTACCGTCGGGGTGCGGAGGGCGCATGTTACACGATCATGGTTCGCGGAGAGGAGAAGCATCTCTTCTTTGAGTGGATCAATTCCGCCTTTGCCACGCGGGTCGCCCGGTGGTACGTCGAAACGGCGGTTCCGGAAGCAAACTAACCCGTCAAACTGAGAAAGGAGGTCGGCACAGATGGCAGAGCGCGTGCGGCAGTACGTGGGCATTGACGCGAAGAGCTTCTACGCCAGCGTCGAGTGCGTGGAGCGTCACCTGAATCCGCTGTCCACCAATCTGGTTGTGGCGGACGAGAGTCGGACGGAAAAGACGATCTGCCTCGCAGTCTCTCCCGCGCTGAAGGCCCGCGGCGTGCCGGGGCGGCCCCGCCTGTTCGAGGTGATCCAAAAGGTGCGCAGCGCCAACCGGGAGCGGCTGAACGAGGGCATTCGCTCGGGGGCCATCCGTCGTGACCCTGAGACCCGGAGGTATCAGTTTTCGGGCGCATCCTTTGACGACGAAGCCCTGAAGAGCGATCCCTCGCTGGAAATCTCCTACATCGTCGCGCCGCCGCAGATGCGGCTGTACGAGGAATACAGCAGCCGCATCTATGCGACCTACCTCAAATACGTCGCACCGGAGGATATCCTCGTCTACTCCATCGACGAGGTTTTCATCGACGTGACCGACTATCTGCGCACCTACGGCATGAGCGCATACGAGCTGACCATGGCCATGATCCGCGACGTGCTGTACAATACGGGCATCACGGCGACGGCGGGCATCGGCACAAACCTGTACCTGGCAAAGGTCGCCATGGACATCGTCGCGAAGAAGGCGAAGCCCGACAAGGACGGCGTGCGCATCGCGGAGCTGGGCGAGATGAAATATCGGGAGCTGCTGTGGACGCACCGTCCGCTGACGGATTTCTGGCGCATCGGGCGGGGCATCTCCACGAAGCTGGAGGACATGCAGCTGTTCACGATGGGCGACGTCGCCCGCGCCTCCCTCAACCCGTTGAAGGAAGCGCAGCTCTACAGGACGTTCGGCATCAACGCGGAGCTGCTCATCGACCACGCCTGGGGCTGGGAGCCGGTGACGATGGAGGTCATCAAGCAGTACAGGCCCTCCACGACCAGCCTGTCCTCCGGGCAGGTGCTGCACTGTCCCTATGATTTTGACAAGGGGCGGCTGATCGTCAAGGAGATGACCGAGCTGCTGGTGCTCGATCTGGTTCGAAAGCACGCCGTCACCAAACAGATCGTGCTGGACATCGGCTACGACCGCGAGAGCCTCGACGGTGCGCGCGGCAAGCGGTACAACGGCCCCGTGGTGATGGATCACTATGGCCGCAAAATCCCCAGGCATGCCCACAGCACCGGGAACATCGACCACTACACCAATTCCACCCGCGCGATCATGGAGGCGGTTCTCAACGTGTACGACAGCGTCGTGAACCGGGAGCTTCTGATCCGCCGGGTGAACATTGCCGCCTGCAACCTCATCCCGGAGAGCGAAATCCCCGAGGAGAAGCCCGTGCAGATGGACATGTTCACCGACTACGAGGCACTCGATCGGAAGGCGCAGGAAAGGCAAGCGGCGGAGGAACGGGAGCGCAGGCTCCAGCGGGTCACACTCGCGATTCAGGACAAATTCGGCAAGAACGCCTTCCTCAAGGGCATGAACCTCGTCGAGGGCGGCACGACCATCGAACGCAACGGACAGATCGGCGGACATAAGGCAGGTGACAAATGATGCGCGAGAAGAATCCCTATGCGGACATCCTCCATCTTCCGCACCACCAGGCGGCGGATCGCAAGCACATGAGCATGCACGACCGCGCGGCGCAGTTTTCACCCTTTGCCGCGCTCACCGGCTTCGATGGCGTCATCGCGGAGACGGGCCGGCTGACCGACCATAAAATCGAACTGTCCGAGAGCGAGAAGGTTCTGCTGGATCAGAAACTGACCCTCATCGACGAGGCCATCCGCACCGGCCGGCACCCGGAAATCACGCTTCTCTACTTCACCCCCGATGCACGCAAGGCCGGCGGTTCGTATCAGGAGCACACAGGCAGCGTCCGCCAGATCGATCCGATCGAGAGAACAATCGTTTTCCTGGCTGACAACGGTCGATCTATAGGAAAGAGAATCGCGATTGATGATGTAAAGGAGATACACGGCGAGCTTGTGGAACACTTGGATTGTTACGATTAAGCGTACTCCTTTTGCAGATTTAACGGGACTGCCCTCATGGCATTTCGCCATCTCAGGACAGTCCCGTTTTGTGTTTATTTCAGTTCAATTTCCGCAACTTGATACATCCCATCGCCCGCATAGGGCGCCGTCAGCGCATAGTGTCCGGCAATCGTCGGAGCCGCCTCGGCGCTGCCGTCCATGGAGAGCGTCGGAGCCAGAGCGAGGGTGCTGTCCAGCAGCTCGATTTCCTCCACGTTTCTCCACGCGATGGCATACGCGCCTTCAACCGCGTCGGCGTTCTCCTCCGTCACCAGATGGCGCACATCCAGCACGACGCACAGCGTATCCATCAGCTCGGAGACGTTCAGCTCCAGCCCATCGCAGCGCAGCCAGATGGAGATTTCAAAGCCCTGTTCGCCATCCTCCTGTGTCACAGGCGCGATGCGCACCTCCAGATTGAAGCGCTCATACGCCGCTTCTGTCAGCGCTGCGTCCTCCATCGCGCTCCAGTCGCTCTGCAGCACTTCATCCGTGATCTCCTCGCCGGAGAGGATCAACGCCATCAGCTTTGCCATGTTGCCGCCGGTCAGCTCCGCGAGATTCATGCGCGCTGCCGCACTGCCGTTTTCAAAGATTAGATCGCCGATCTCATACTCCTGCAGCGTCTGCTGGAGCCTGACCAGCTGCGCGGCGTTCAGAATCAGGCTGCGCTGCGCAGCTTCGCCGTCCTCCTCCTGGGACGCGCAGATCAACAGGATGCGCTCCTCCATCTCCCCGTCGCTGACCAGCACCGGAAGCTGCACAAAGCCGACGGGTTCATACGCCGCGTCGAACACCAGGGAGGACATGCCCTCGAGGTACTCTTGCAGCGCTTCGTCGCGGATGGGTTCGATGGTCGGCTCCTTCGCAGGCGTCTCTTCGGGAGCCTCAATGATCCTGAACTCCAGATCGCAGGCGCCGCTGAAGTTACCCATGCCGGTGATGGTGATGGTCGCGCGGCCCAGCCTGACATTGTTGGCATAGCTCAGCACGTAATCCGTTCCCTGCACAAGCGTCGCAGCGCCGAAGCGCAGCCTCGGCCTGGGCTTGATTTCCCGTCCGGTGTAGGTCTGCCTGCCGACAGTGGAGATGCTGACGGAGCCGTCCGCGATGTCGCGCGGCGCAATGGTCAGCGTACCCAGCAGCACATCCGGCAGGTAATTCGGATTGCTGCCCAGCTCCACGATGTACGCATACTGATCAACGTCCTCGCCGCTTCTGCGGGAGACGCTGTAATTGAGCGAATCGCCCTCCAGCACACCTGCGACGGAGACCTTCGCCTCCGGGTCCGCGTCGCCGTAGATCTTGGATGCGTTTCCGACGGTCAGGTTCACGGGCTTCTGATCCACGATGACTTCGACCTTCCGCACCAGCATCTCCGGCGTCCATTCGTAGTTGTCGGGATCGTCGGGGGTGAACACCACATTGCAGCTGTTCAAGCCCGCAGGCAGCAGCACGTCGCCATTCTCCCATGCGAAGCTGCCCGGAGCATTTTCGCTGCCAGTGAGCGCGCTCTCGGAGAGCTTCTGACCGTAGGTCAGCCTGGAAGCCGCCGGGAGGATGACCTTCGGCGCTTCCGCCCGTGCGACATGAATCGTCACCTCGGCCTCCGCAGCCAGATAATTCGTGGTCTCCGCAGCGGTGATCTTCACCGTCAGGCCGTCGCCCTCTGCGACGGTGGTGAAGCTGTTGTTGGAGTAGACCAGCGCGCAGTCGCTGTGGTTCAGCGTCGCGCCGCTGTCCACGATCTGCATCTCGCCGGTGTAGCTGTACTGCGTCGCCACGCCGCTTACGTCGATCGCGCTCTGGGCCTTGTGCACCGTCACGGGGATTGCCTGCTCCACCGTCACAGCGCCCGCGCCGTAGTCGTAGTCGCTTGCGTTGTGGGGCGTGTAGACCACCACGCAGTTGGGCGTGCCCGCATTGGGCTTCTCATCCGGGTTCTTCCAGGCGAAGGTTCCGTTCGTATCTGCGCTGGTCAGCACGGATGCGCGCAGCGAATCGCCGTAGGTGATGGCGCTGGCAGTGGGCCAAAGGATGGCCGGCGCATCCGCGGGGAGCACCGTCACGACAACGTCCTTCTCCAGCGTCACGCCGCTGTAGTCGTAGTTCTTCGCATCGTCGGGCGTGTAGCGCACGGCGAAGCTGTGCCGGCCTGCGTTGGGACGCTCGTTCGGGTTCACCCATGCAAAGCTGCCGTGCACGTCGTTGCTGGTCAGCACGGAGTCGGCGAGGCTCTGCCCGAAGGTGATGGAGCTTGCGCTGGGCCACTGAATCTCCGGGGCCGCCGCCCTGTTCACCCGGATGGTGATCGTCTTTCTCAGTTTGCTTTCCTCGTAGACATAGTTCACCTCGTCATCGGGCGTATAGATCATCGTGAAGGCCCATTCCATGGCCCTGGTCGGCACATGCTCCGGCTTCTCCCAGGCGAACGTGCCGTTTGCATCCCGGGTGTGGCTCAGCACGGAATCGGCGAGGCACTGGCCGTAGCTGATGTCGCCCGCAGTGGGCCAGTTGATCTCCGGAGCCTGCGCCTTCATGATGGTCACGCTGCGCGCTTCCACGCTGCCGATGGCATAGTTGTCCTTGTCCGCGCCCACAAGCTGATAGCCGGTGAAGCTGACAGCCTTGTTCGCGCCCGCATTCGGACTTTCGACGCTGGCGCGGGCATTCGTCACATCCACGCGCACATCGTCGCCGCTCAGTACGCCCTCCAGCGTCCAGCCCTGTCTGCTCAGCGGCACGTTGGTCGAGCCGTTGTAGGCAAAGCTCGCGGGCTGCTCCGGGCAGAGCGTGAGCTGCTTCTTCGCAATGTCCACGCTGCCAGTCAGCGCATCGCTCTCCAGCACATAGTTGCCGCTCTGCGCGCCCTCCAGCCGCAGCGTGATCGCAACGGCCTTGCCAGCTCCGGCGCTCTTGTTCTTCATTGCAGCGCTGGCCTTCAGCGTAACGTCGTCCCCCGCAAAGGGCGCGCAGTTGTACCAGCTTGCGCTGCAGGCGATGGTCACAGTGCCGTCGTAGGTGCGGCTCTGCAGGCTTGCGGTCGCGCGCAGCGTACAGGGCGCGATCAGGGGATGCACCTCGCCGTCAAGGCTACTTACGTAGTTGCCCTTGAACACGATGTGCGCGGTGTACTCGCCCACATTGCGCAGCACTGCGCCGTTGTCCACCGTGATGGTGTAGTCGCCCTTGCCCAGGACGACGCCGCCGACCCTGAGCTCGAAGTCGTACGGATCGTACGCCGCGCCCCTGTAGGTCTTGCGGCGGGCAAACTCGTAGGAATCGACCTGGTAGGGATGCACCGTCAGCGTGATCGTGTCGGGACTCAGGGTATAATTGTCCGTGACCATTGTCGCGCCGGTCAGCGTCAGCTTCAGGCTGTACGTGCCCGCATCCGTGATGGGGAACGGCTTGCCGTCGGCCCGCGTCAGCGTCAGATACTCGACGGGGATGATCACCTTCCGCCCTGTGGCTTTATTCGTGAAGCTCACATGATCCAGCACGTCCTCGGCGCGCAGGGAGAAGCCGTTCGGGCTGTAGCTCGCCGTCCACGTCAGGCTGGGCACCACCTCGGTCACATTGCGGGTTCCCACATCAAAGCTCGTCCATTCCGATCTGAACGCGCTGTCCGTTGCCTTCTTGCGCATCCAGAGCGTGTATTCCTTTAAGGATTCCAGGCCGGTGAAGCGAACGTTGCCCTTGGTCGCATCCTCAACCACGGTGCCGACGCTCTCGTCGGTCACAGCGCCGTCCTTCGCGACCAGCTTCATCTCGTAGTCCGCCAGCGACACGCCCTCCACGGTGATGGCGAAGGCGGCGGGGTAGATTGTCGGCTTTTGCACCACAGGCCGCGCGGGGATGGTAAGGGACGCACCTTCGCTCTTGGGCGAGGGACTGGCAAACGTACCCTCCGCCCAGTACACGGTCACGTTATGCGATTTGCTGTCCGGCCAGCCGCTGGTGACGTCGTCAATTTTGATCGTGTATCTGCCGTCTGCGTCGCCTGTGGGATCAGTTGCATTAGCCAGCATTTCAGCCAGAACGCACAGGCCATAATTGGCGATCGCCGCGTTGTCCGGCTTCACAGCATACAGAGTCTCGTTCTCGTAGTCGATCTGCACATCCGGCGCGGGTGCCAAAGAGATGCCCACCCGTCTGGTAATGTCAATCTTGTCTCCACTTATGCCTGTCAGGCATACCTTGACGTCGCCGTAGGCAGAATAAGTATCAATCACCGCAGAATCCGTTGTGCCGAAAGTCTGACCATTTTTGTACACCCATTCCCAGGTATCGCTTGCATCCTTCAGGAAGTCCTGCGAAACATTCTTCACCTCGGCCTTGAGCGTGTCGCCGAGATAGGCGATGTAATTGCCGCTTGCATCCTTTCCCAGCTCCGTGCCGTCCTCGCGCTTGACGATGATCTCCGGCGCGGGAATGACCTCAGTCTCCGCATAGCCCATAACAAAAGTACTGTAATACAATCGTACTTTCAGCCGACGGTTCTCATAGCCGCTGCCCGGCTTGATCGTGAAGCTGTTGCTGTTCGTGATATCAGGAGTGGTTCTATCCGCGCCCAGATAATATTGCCACGCCCATACCACATTTTGGTCAGGCACATTGAACTTCGGCGTTGCGGTGACGGTGTCGCCCACCAGCGGCGCGTAGGTGCTCAGCACGATTTCACCGGGCGTGATGCGCACGCCGGTGTCGAACCATTCGGAAGCAAAGCTGTTCTGCTTGCCCGCCGCATCGACGCCGTACTGCCGCGCATAGATGCTGTAGGTCTGGCCACCGGCCAAACCACCGAGAATGGAGGGAACCCATTTGCCCGAGCTGTCCCTGCTGCAGGTAACATCTCCATAAGAGTTCACGAGCTTCACAGCCGCGTACTTCACGCTGTCGCTGTCCTCTGTCGTGATGGTGATGTTTAGCCACTTTCCGGAAACGGCACTGAACTGATTCGGGTTATCATAGCTGACGCTGCCGTAGGACGCAGACCCCGCAAAGCGCGCGGGAATCGCAACCGACATGTCCGCGGATACGGTATTTCTATAACTGATCCCCAGCCTGAATTTTACCTCACCGGCTTCATTCGTCGGAGGATTGAGCTCGCTCAGATAACATCTGAACTCCTCAGAAGTGGACAACTTCCCACTACCTTGGGCAAAGAATATACCAACATCTGCTTTACATCCCTCTTTCCGCTGAAGGACAATCGCTTCCTTCTCGTAATCCAGCCAGAACCGGATCGGACACTCGATGCCGCTCAGCTCGCGGGTGATGCTCTCGCTGCCGATCGTCGCCGTGATGGACAGGCTGGTGGTGTGCCCGGGAATCTGGTATTCGCCGTTCACAAGCGTGGGCGCATCCACCGCTTCGCCGTTGATCTTCCACGTCAGGCTTGCGTTCGGACTGGTCTCAACGCGCAGCCATTCGCCCCAGTACAGCGTGTCGCTGTCGCTGGCCGCATGCGTGCTGCTGACGTTCAGATGCAGCCACTTGCTCGCCTCGATGGTGCCGACCACGACCCACTGGGAGGGCAGCTTCTTGTCCGCATCGCTGCCGGGGGTGCGCGCGTACACGGTCACATCCGCACCGGGCTCCACCTTGCGGATGATCGTCTCCGCAGCGTCGAGGATCTTCTCGCCCACCCGGATTGCATCGTACCTGTCATGATTCGCGCAGTGGACGGTCACATCGCGCGTGCCGTCGGCATTGGCGGTATCTGCAACCGTGATGGTG
>CAMBWJ010000020.1 GCA_945871545.1 uncultured Clostridia bacterium
GTTGCACTTGTTGGTCTTGCGGATGGCGCTCAGACCCGTGCCCAGCAGGCAGGAACGGCAGCCCTTTGAGAACTTCTCTCCGTTGCCCACATACTGCGTGCGGCCCTGAAGGGACTGAAGGCCCGGGATCTCCGCCATCAACGCGGCGTTGCGGTGTTCCACAGCCGCTTCGATCTGGGAGAGCACCGCGTAGACGATCTCCTGCTGGTGGGGCAGCAGCTCCTCGCCCTCCGGAAGGGCTGCAAAGAATTCAAACCAGGCCAGCGCGTCCCGCTTTGAGATTTTCATGTTCGTTATCCTCCGTGATGTGCTTGCAAGTGCCTCTATCTTAGCAGAAAGCGCGGGATTTGACAAGGGGGACGCGAATTCAGACAAAATTCAGCTGCGCAACAGATCCCTTCCAGAGAGGATTGCTAGAATGGGAGCATCCCAATTGAGAAAGGATGGATGAAACATGAAGAAAACCCGAATTACAATCCTGACCTGCCTGCTGGCCCTGCTGCTGGCAGCGCCCGCCCTGGCCCAGACCACCGGCGTGAATCTGGACGGCAAGAGCTACGCCTTCTTCGGCGGGCCGGGAACCTACGTGGTCGACGGCACGACCTTCGTCATCGACGGGGACAGCGTCACGGTGCAGCGCCCCGGCGAAGCGGAGCTGGTGCTGCCGCTGGAGACGTGTGCGAACGATGCGATTCTTACAGAGGGCGCATCGTCGGCAACCAGCGAAGTCACGATCATGACTGCGGCGGAGGATTCCGTCGTGGCGCAGTACAGCCAGAGCGCACTTTCAGAGGACGAATTCAGCCCGGAGGCCTTCTCCGTGTACGCACCCTTCGGACTGAGCTGCGACAGCGTGGGCGAAGCGCTGTACTATCGGGGTAGGCGCGTGCGCATCTTCGAGGACGTGGTGCAGGGCGACGCGATTCAGGAGGAAGCCGGGACTTGCTACGAGCTGGAGTACGTGGATTCCGAGGGCACGGTGGACGTGCGCACCGTGCGGGACAAAGCAGGCACGCTCCTGCGTCTGGAGCAGCTCTCCGAGGCGGAGTTTCAGTCCCGCGACCTGAGGGATTGGACGGAGCCGGAGATCGGCGTGACCGCTGCGGAGGGCAATGTCTGGACGGCCTATGCCGCCGTGGAGGCAGACGAGGATGCCGTTGCGGCGAAGGGCATGACCGCCGAAACCAGCTGCGCGGAATGGACGCAGGCGGACAAGCAGGCGTTCTTTGCGGAATACGCCCCCTTCGGCCTGACCTACGACCCGCAGACGGACGTGCTGACCTACATGGGAAGGGCGGTGCGCAGCTTCCTGGACGTGCGCAGCAGCAACGGCGCGGCCCTGTCCGGCGGCAGCTTTCGGGGATCGATCACCCAGATCTGCAACGGGGACGGCGAGGTGGACGTGGAGACAATTCGCGACTATGACCGCCCGAACGCAAGCGGCGAGGGCACGCTGACCGGCATCGTGGTGACGGAAAAGAACTGACATGCATTTTTGTCCCCGGCCTGAAAGGGTCGGGGACACGATTCGCACAAAATTTGCAGCTTTCCTGAGAAAGCGGGTGAAAAATTCAGACAAAATCCCAAGAGGCGTGCTATACTGGCACTGTGCACTGCGGGAGGTGGAGCGATGGAACGGATACTGGTCGTGGAGGACGATTTCGACATTGCGGAGATGCTGCAAACCTGGCTCATGGAGGCCGGCTACGGCGTGGAAGTGGCTCAGAATGGCCTGCGCGCGCTGGATATGTTTGCAGGGGGGCAGTTTGATCTGGTGCTGCTGGATCTGATGCTGCCAAAGCTGGACGGCTTCGGCGTGTGCGAGTGGATTCGGGCCCGGTCGGACGTGCCGGTGGTGATGCTCACGGCGCTGGACGGCGAGGAGGAGCAGCTGCGGGGCTACGACCTGCGCATCGACGATTACGTGACCAAGCCCTTCTCCATGCCGGTGCTGCTGCGGAAGATCGCCGCGATTCTGCGGCGCTGCGGGGATCGGGAGGAGCGCCGGGTGCTCACCTACCGGGACCTGACGCTTGATCTGGACGCCTACCGCGCCGAGCGCGATGGCCGGGACCTGGAGCTGACGAACCGGGAGTTCGAGTGTCTGCGGGAGCTGATTCAGAACCAGGGTCGGGTGATGACCTATCAGATGCTGGTGCAGCGCATCTGGAACTACGACTATCTGGGCGACGAGCGGGTGATCTACAGCCACATCAAGAACCTGCGGCGCAAGCTGCAGGCGGATTACATTCACACGGTCAGAGGGGTGGGCTATCGCATTGAAAAGCTTGAGAAGAAGTAAGGGAAGCCTGACGCTGCGCAGCTTTCTGCTGACCTTTGCCCTCACGGCCCTGGCCTGCGCCGTGACCTACGCGGCCATCGCATACCTCACGCCCATCAGCTACACCTCGCTGCTGGAGGAGGAGCTGCTGGAGAAGAGCGACGCTCTCACGACAGCGCTGGAGGGTCGGACTGCGGCGGACTGCGCGCCGGTGCTCGATGCCTTCGCCCGGGACACGGGCGCGTACCTGCGCCTGACCGGAAGTTCTGGCGAGATGCTCTACGACACCCTGCCGCGCACGGAGGTCATCGCGTGGGAGGACGATGGGTCGCCGGGCTACGCCGAGGTGACGATCTCCAGCTATGCCGTGGAGGCGGGCGATGCTACGGAAACGCAGTACGAGGGCGAGGCGATGTATGCGGAGCAGGTCGCGGACTTTCAGATCAGCGAAAGCATCGCCCTGGCGGACGGGGAAGTGGGCGAGCTGGTGGTCGTGGGCGGCATGCGCGCGGTGAACCAGGCGGCGGAGGCCATGAAGCGGCTGCTGCCCTACCTGCTGATCGTGGTGCTGGGCATCTCGCTGCTGGGTGCGCTGGCGTACTCCCGCCTGATCACCCGGCCCATCGTGGCCCTGAGCCGGATTGCCCGGCGCATGGCGGCGCAGGACTTCGACGCGCGCTGGCAGCGGCGGCGCAGGGATGAGATCGGCGTGCTGGGGGACAGCCTGAACCTGCTCTCGGAGAACCTCTCCGGTGCGCTTGCGCAGCTGCGGCAGGCGAATCTCGCCCTTCAGGGGGACATCGACCGGGAGCGGGAGCTGGATCGCCAGCGCACGGCCTTCTTTGCGGCGGCCTCCCACGAGCTCAAGACCCCCGTCACCATATTGAAGGGGCAATTGAGCGGCATGCTGGCGCAGCTCGGGGTCTACCGCGACCGGGAGAAGTATCTCGCCCGGGCATTGGAGGTCACATCTCGCATGGAGGGGCTGATCCGGGAGATATTGACGATCAGCCGCATTGGCTCCGGCGGCTACACCCTGAAGCGGGAGCAGGTCGATCTCTCCGCACTGATGGAGGGGGTTCTGTGCCAGAACGGCGAGCTGATCGAGAGGCGGGGCCTGCGCGTGCTGCGGGAGATTGCGCCGGGTGTGACGGTGCTGGGCAGCGCAAGTCTGCTCTCCAACGCGCTGGACAACGTGCTGATGAACGCCATCCTCTACTCCCCAGAGGGCGCGACGCTGCGGGTGCGGGTCTCGGCGGGAGAGCTGTGCGTGACCAACGGCGGCGCCTCGATTCCCGATGCGCAGCTTGCCCACCTGTTCGAGCCCTTCTATCGGGTGGAGCAGTCCCGAAGCCGGGCCTCGGGCGGCAGCGGACTGGGACTGTATCTGGTGCGCTGCATCCTGGAGCTGCACGGCGCGAGCTGCGGGCTTGAAAACAGTCCGGAGGGCGTGCGCTTCACGGCGCGGTTTACAAATTGACCCCGGGATTTTGCGCGGGACGGCGGCGTTCCGCGCATTTTGCTATTATTTGGCATGAACGAACGCAAAATGGCGCATACTGTTGCTGTTATTCTGCAATGTACAGGAGGAACAGCGATGAAGCGTTTTTTCAGCGATAGAAGAAGCGGGCGCGCGCCGCAGGAGCTGCGGGAGTTTGCGGCTGCGCTGCGGCCCACCGGGCGCGCTGTACTGCGGCTGCGCGCGGGAACGGCGCGCCGTCTGCATGCGAAACTGCGCCGCGCGGCGGAGCTGAACCGTCCCGGTGCGCCTGCGGACGAGGCGCTGCGCAGGCTGAACGGCGATGCGCGGCGCATCGAGGCATGTCTGCGCCAGGCGGAAGCGGAGGCAGGCATGCGCTTGCCTGCGTCGGGGGGAGAGGTGCGCGTTCTCGCACTTGCGCGGCGCATGCTGTCCGATGGAGAGGCCGCGCTGACGAAGGAGCGCCTTCTGAAGGAGATTTCCGATTTCGACGCGGTGCAGCCGCTGACGATGGCCGAGCTTCAGCGCATGCCGGGCGCGCTGCACATCGCGCTGTGCGAGGGCCTGGAGCATGCGGCGCGGGAGGTGCTGCGCTGCGCAGAGGATCGGGAGCGCGCGCAAAGCTGGGTGCATCGCGGCGGACGGGGCAAGGTTGGCGGCGCAGTGTTTCTGGAGCAGGCGCTGCGCCTTGCGGACGAGCAGGAGCAGCCGGAGCTGCAAAAGCGGCTGGGAAGGCTGCTTGCGGAGCGCGGCGAGCGCGCGGACTGGGCGGTGGAGCGCGCCCACAGGATCGTAGCGGACTGCTGCATGCGCCTGGAGAACCTGATGCAGCTGAAGCATCTGCTGGACGCCATCGATTGGCGGCGCTGCTTTGAGGAGCTGTCCGTGGCCGACGCGGAGCTGCGCGACGATCCGGCCAACCTCTATGCCAACATGGACGGCGCATCCCGGGCCCGGGTGCGCGAACGAGTCGCGCGCATTGCGCGGCAGCTGGGCATGGAGGAGCGCGCGCTGGTGCGCTGCGCCTTGCAGCTCGCCTGGGAGGCGAAGCGGGAGCAGGGCCGGGACGATCCCCGCGCAAGCGTGGTCTATTACTTCGCGACGAACGCGGGCGCGCGGGCGCTGGGGGAGGCAAACGGCGCTCGTGTGCGGCGCTGGACGGTCGATGAATCCGGGCTGCTCAGCGTGGCGGTGGTTGCAGGTTGCGCAATCCTCGTGATGGCGCTGTGCATGCTGGCCATCGGGCGGAGAATTCTGCTGCCCTACGCGCTGCTGCTGGCCTGGGTTCCGGTGACGCAGCTCATCAGCCGCTGCTATCCGCGCTTCGTGCGCCCGGGGCACATCCTGAAGCTGAAGCTGCGGCATGTGCCGGATGCTGCGCGCACGCTGGTGGCGCTTCCGGTGCTGCTCAGCAGCGAGGCGCGCGCCCGGGAGATGATCGCTCACATGGAGGCGCTGGGCTGTCTGGAGACGGATAGCAACATTGACTACCTGCTGCTGGGCGACTTCCGGGATGCGGATCGCGCCTGCATGGAGGACGACGGGGCCATCCTGAGCGTCGCGCGGGAGGGCGTTGCACGGCTGAATGCGGCTGCGGGCCGGGAAAAGTACTTCTATCTGCACCGTCCGCGCAGTTATCGGGCGGTGGACGATCGCTGGATGGGCGAAAACCGCAAGCGCGGCGCGTTGACGGCGCTGAACCGCCTGATCCTGAACCGTCCGGAGGCGGAGTGTGCCTTCGGTGCGGAGCATGCCGCGGCGCAGAAAATCGCGGCGCGGGGGTACCGCTATGTGGTCACGCTGGACGCGGACACGGAGTACCTGCCGGGAACCCTGCAAAAGCTGATCGGCGCGATGCGGCATCCGCTGAACCGTCCGGAGACCGGCGGCTACGCGGTGCTCCAGCCGAACATGCAGATGACGGCGGACGCGGTGGAGAACGCCTGGGTGGAGCTGACGGCGGGCGACGGCGGCTTGGACGGCTATCCGGCCTCCGTTTCCAACTTCTATCAGGACATGACAGGCCACGGCAACTTTGCCGGCAAGGGCATCTACGACGTGCGCGCCTTCGTGGAGGCCACCGAGGGCCGCCTGAACGACGACGAGATTCTCAGTCACGACCTGATCGAGGGCATCCTCTGCGGCGCGGGCTTCGTAAATGACGTGTCCTTCTACGATGGTGCGCCGTCGAACCCCGCCGCGGCGCTGCGCCGGGAGCACCGCTGGGTGCGCGGCGACTGGCAGCTGCTGCCGGTGCTGCTGAAAATGCGGGGCATCTCCGCCGTGAATCGGATGAAGCTGCTCGGCAACCTGCTGCGCAGTCTGTACGCGCCCGCGCTGCTGGGTCTGCTGATTCACTCCCTGTGGCTGAACGAGCCCCGGGCCTTCCTGCTGGGGCTGGCGCTGGCCTACCTGGACGCGATCCTGCATCCGCTGCGCCGGGAGAGCTGGCGGCGCGCCACGCTGCGGCTTGCCATGCTGCCGCTGGAGGTCAAGCACCTGCTGGATGCGATTCTGCGCACGCTGTACCGCCTGACTGTGACCCACAGGCATCTGATGGACTGGGTGCCCGCCGCCGACGCTTCTGCGGGCGATGGGCGCAGCCTGCGCACGCCTGGACGGGTGGCCGCGATCCTGCTGCTGCCGGGGCTGCTGCGCCCCTTCTGGATTCCGGCGGTGCTGGCGCTGGCCCTGCTGTTCCTGGTGGGCCCCGGCTGGGCGGAGGATCTGGTGGCGGAGAAGAAGGACGCGCGCAGCGCACTTTCCCCGGCACAGAAGTCCATGCTGGAGAAGCTCGCCGGGGAGACCTGGGCCTTCTTCGAGACCTATGTGCCCCTGGACGGACCCGGACTTCCGCCGGACAACGTCCAGATGGATCCTCCTGCGGGCGCGGCCCAGCGCACGTCGCCCACAAACATCGGCCTGTACATTCTGTCCTGCATCGCCGCGTGTTCGCTGCAACTGATCTCCCGCGCTGAGATGCTGGGCCGCATGGCCGCCACGGTCTGCACGCTGGAGCGCCTGGACAAATGGAACGGCCAGCTGTACAACTGGTACGATCTCAACGATCTCATGCCATTGCGCCCGCGATACGTGTCCGCCGTGGACAGCGGCAACCTTGCGGGGGCGCTGCTGCTGTGCGCCCATGAGGTTGAAAAGGACGCTGTGGGGCTGTCCCCACGCCTGCGTGCGCTGGCTGAGGGCATGGATCTGACGGCCCTCTACGATGAAGAACGCAAGCTGTTCTGCATCGGCATGGACGTGGAGAGCGGCCAATTGAGCCGATCCCACTACGACCTCTACGCCTCGGAGTCCCGCATTTTGAGCTACACCGCCATCATGCTGGGACAGGTGGGCGTGGAGCACTGGCGGCGGCTGTCCCGGCCCGCCATCGCGGTGGACGGCCGCGGGGCGCTGCTGTCCTGGAGCGGCACGATGTTTGAATATCTGATGCCGGAGCTGCTGCTGCGCAGCTGCGAGACCTCCATAGCGGGAGTCTCCCGCCGTGCGGTGGTGGCGGCGCAGATGGACTTCGCAAGGCGGCGCAAGCGCCCCTGGGGTGTGTCGGAGTCGGGCTACTACGCCTTTGACCTCCAGCTGAACTACCAGTACCGCGCCTTCGGTCTGCGGGAGCTGGCGCTGGACGGCAGCGCCGTGCAGGATGTGGTCGCGCCCTATGCATCTGCGCTGGCGCTGTGCTGCGCGCCGGAGGCTGCGGCGGACAACCTTGCCCGCATGCGCGAAATGGGCTGGTGCGGGCGCTACGGCATGTACGAGGCGGCGGATTACCTGCACGCGGGCCCCGACGGCGAACCCCGGCTGATCCGCAGCTACATGGCGCATCACCAGGGCATGATCCTCTGCGCGCTATGCAACGCGCTGCAAGGCGATTTGCTTTCGCGGCGCTTCATGGAAATTCCCCAGGCCCGGGCGCTGCGGCTGTTGCTTCAGGAGAAGAAATACCAGCATCGTCTGCGCAGCCACAGGCCGGAACCTGCGCTGCCGCGCACAACGGAGCGCCGCGAACGCAGCTTTGCCCGCACAGGACGGCCCGAGCGCTATCTGGCAGACGTGCACCTGCTCCACGGTGGCGATACCACGGCGCTGGCGACTGCGGGCGGCGCGGTGTTCGCCTGGCACGACGGCGTGCAGCTCAACCGCTTCTCCGGCGATCTGCTGAACCGCCACGAGGGCATGTACGTGCACCTGAGGGACGTACAGACCGGTGCGGAGAGCGTGTTCGGCAGCGGCAGGGCGGAGTTCGACGCGGGATGCGCGCGCTACTTCCTGCGGCTGAACGGCGTGCAGGCCGAGCTGCGGGTCGCGGTCTCCCCGGAGAACGGCGCGCTGATCCAGCAGCTTCATCTGGAGAACCACAGCGACGCGGCGCGGCGGCTGGAGGTTACCGGCTGCATGGCGGTGGCGCTGGCTGCGGATCGGGACATGCGTGCCCATCCGGTGTTCCAGAACCTGTTTGTGGAGAGCGAACGCATTTCGCCCACGGCGCTGGCGTTCCGGAGAAGGAGCCGGGAGAGGGGCGTGGAGCATCCGCAGCTGGTCTACCTCATATCCGGTGCGACCGAGGCTGCGTGCGAGACGGAGCTGGATCGCCTCGTCGGCCGCACGGGCTCCCTTGGGGAGCCGGGCGGCATTGCGCGGGAGCTCAGCGGAACCTGCGGAAGCGTGCTCAACCCCTGCGCCGCGCTGCGCGTGTCGATTGAACTGGAGCCGGGCGAGAAGCGGACGCTGCACTTCGCCCTGGCCTGCGTCGACGGGGAGAAGCGGGACGCGATGGTGAAGAACCTGTCGCTGCCTGCTGCGGCGGAGCGCGCGATGCAGCTGGCCGAGGCCCGTGCACGGGCGGCGCTTCGCTTCGCGGGCGTGGATGCGCCGATGCACCGCATGCTCCAGCGTGCTGCTGCACTGATCTTTGATCCCCAGCTGCGCGCAGGGCAGAACGAATGCTTTGATGCTTGCGCTCCGGCGGATCGCCGTGCGCTCTGGAGTGCTGGCATCTCCGGCGATTTGCCGATCCTGCTGGCGGTGGTGCGGGAGGAGAAACAGATGGAGGGCGTGCGGGAGCTGATCCGCGCCCACGGCTTCTATCGGATGATGGGCGTGCAGACGGATCTGGTGCTGGTCAGCGACCATGGGAACGACTATCAGCAGCCGGTGCGCAATGCGCTGGAGGATCGCATCAACGCCAGCCACCTCTGCGGCTTGCGAGGCCTGCCGGGCGGCGCATTCCTGCTGGAGAAGCAGAACATGGGCGAGGAGACCTTTCAGGTGCTGCGGCGCATCGCGGCGATCTGCATCGAGGGCGACGGTGAGCTGCGCGATTCCCTGCGCGCGCTGGAGCAGCGCGAGGGAGATGAATACGCAGCCATGCCGCCCGCAGCCGTCGAAATGCCAAGGAATCTGCGCTGTGCCAACGGCTACGGCGGCTTCGACGGCAACGCCTATGCGATCTGCCTGCGCCGGGACCGCATGCCGCCAGCGCCCTGGAGCAATGTGCTGGCCTCCGAGCGTGCCGGAGCCATCGTCACCGAGCGCGGCGGCGGCTTCGCATGGCATGGCAACAGCCGCAGCGGACGCATCACGCCCTTTGCAAACGATGTGCTGCGCGAGGGCTGGGGCTGGATGTTCTATCTGATCGACGAGCGCGAGCGCCGTTTTCTTCGGCTGCTGCCGGGCGACAAGCCCATGACGGACTTCGTGGTGCGCCATGCGCCGGATGTGAGTTTCTTCGATTCCACCGCGACGGGCCTGCACTTCCATCTGGAGGTGCGCTGTGCGGGGGACGAGATTCTGTTTGATGTGGAGCTGGAGAACCGCAGCGGAAGGACGCGGGAATGGCGGCTTGCGGGTCTCGTGGACTGGCTGATGGGCACGGATGCGATGGACGGCGGCATGCTGCGAACCTGGTCGCGCTTCGGCGCGTGCTTCGCCGGCGGAACCGGCGGCGTGGGCTACTTCGTGGCGAACGATCTGCAGGCGCGCGCGGGCTGCAGTAAGCTGGACTTCTACGCCGGCGGCGACATGATGTCGCCCCGGGGTCTGGATGCACTGGAGCTGAGTCAGGGCGGCTGGATCCTGCAGCTGCCGCTGCGGCTGCGCCCCGGAGAGAGGGCATGCAGGCGCTTTGCCCTGGGCGGCGCGCTGAGCGTGGCCGCGGCCTATGCCCGTGTGCGGGCGCTGCGCTCCTCTTGGCCTGCATCGCCTGCACCGCAGGAGCTGAAGCTGCAATTTGAGACCCCCGACGAGCGCATCAACCTGCTGGCCAACGGCTTTTTGCAGGCACAGACCCGCAACGCCCGCATCTTCGGACGCACGGGGCTGTACCAGCCGGGCGGGGCCTACGGCTTCCGCGACCAGCTGCAGGACATGCTGCCGCTGATCCACGAGGAGCCGGAGCGCGTACGGCGGCACCTGCTGTACTGCGCGGCGCGGCAGTTCCCCTCGGGCGACGTGCTGCACTGGTGGCACGAGCCCTACACCGGCGTGCGCACGCGCATCACGGACGACATGCTGTTTTTGCCCTATGTGACGGCGCAGTACGTGCGCATCACCGGGGACGAGGCGATTCTGGAGGACTGCGCACCCTTTTTGAAGGAGGTGGAGCTTCCGGAGGATCGGGAGGACGTCTATGCCGAGATGCAGCCCTCCACGGAGTGCGCAAGCCTGCACGAGCACTGCATGCGCGCCTTCCGAAAGGCGGCGGACTTCGGCGAGCACGGCCTGTGCAGGATGGGCAGCGGCGACTGGAACGACGGCATGAACCGCGTGGGTGCAAAGGGACGGGGCGAGAGCGTGTGGCTGAGCGAATTCCTGGCGGTCTGCGCGGCGGATTACGCACGGATTGCGCCGGATGCCGCCGACCGCGCCTGGCTCACCGCGCTGAACGAGCGCATGTGCGCCGCCGTGGAATCCCAGGGCTGGGACGGACAGTGGTACCTTCGGGCCTATGCGGACGACAGGCGCGCTCTCGGCGGTCATGCATCCCGCTGCTGCCGCATCGACGCCATCTCCCAGGCCTGGGCGGTGCTGGCCGGTTTGGATCCGGCGCGCTGCAGGTCTGCGATGAACGCCGCCTGGCACGAGCTCGTGGACGAGGAGCTGGGGGTGATCAAGCTGCTCACGCCGCCCTTCGACGGCGCGGACTTCGATCCCGGCTACATCGCGGCCTATCCGCCGGGAATCCGGGAGAACGGCGCGCAGTACACCCACGCCGCTTGCTGGCTGGCGCTGGCACTGGTGCGCATGGGGGACGCGCGGCGGGCACATCGGGCAATCGAAATGCTGCTGCCGCTGAACCACGCCGACAGCATGGACAAGGCACAGATTTACCGCGTGGAGCCCTACGTGATGACCGCGGACATTTACACCGACGAGATGCACGCGGGACGCGGCGGCTGGAGCTGGTACACGGGCTCGGCTGGCTGGATGCTGACGCTGCTAACGGCGTTG
Organism: uncultured Clostridia bacterium; assembly: GCA_945871545.1. The sequence continues at coordinate 11,229 of CAMBWJ010000020.1, forward strand.
CTGGGTTACGAGCGCAGGGGCAACCGGGTGCGCATGGCCGCGCTGCTGGGCGACTGGAGCGAGGCAGGAGTATCACTGAAATGCGGATCGAGCCGCTACCGCCTGCGGTCGGCGGCCTCCGCTGCGGAGGTCACGCTGGACGGCATGCCGGTGGCGGGGGAGTGGATCGAGCTGGTGGATGATGGCCGGGAGCACGTCGCGGTGTTCCCGCCGAGGAGGGCGGCTTCGGAACCACCCGACATCGCGCCCACAGAGCTGGAATCGAAGAATCTGAGCGGACATTCCGTATAAGCACAATACAACAACGCCGCCCGGACGGAGATTCGTCCGGGCGGCATATCTATACAGCATCAATCGTGATCCTTGAAGCCCTCGCCGTAGGTGTCGTGGGCCTTGGCGGAGATCACGAAGGCCCTGGGGTCCACGGAGAACACGATGCGCCGCAGCGTCACGGTCTCCATGCGGCTGACCACGCACAGCAGCACGCGCTTGTGCTGGTGACTGTACATGCCCATGCCCTCCAGGCCGGTCACGCCGCGATCCAGCTCCTGCATGATCCGCGCGGCAATCTCGTCGCTCTTGTCCGAGATGATGAAGAAGGAGTGGGAGGAGTTCGGACCCTCCAGCACGAAGTCGATCACCACGTTGGAGATCAGGATGCAGATCAGCGCGTACATGGCCGCAGCGGTGTCGTAGACGAAGGCGGAGGCCAGGATCACCAGGCCGTCGATGATGAACATGCCCACGCTGACGCGGATCGAGGGGATCAGGCGGTGAATCAGGCTGGCGAGCATGTCGGTGCCGCCGGTGGTGGCGCTGCCGCGCAGGATCAGGCCGAAGCCCAGGCCCGACACCAAGCCGCCGTAGACCGTGGACAGCCACAGGTCATGGGTGATCACCGGCACGTGCAGGTTGTCCAGCAGCAGGGAAAAGCCGATCGTTGCCGCCAGCGAGCGCACGCCGAAGCGCAGCCCCAGCGATTTCATGGAGACCAGAAACAGAGGCACGTTCAGAATGAGCGCGATGGTGCCCACCGGAAAGCCGGTGACGCTGTTGATCAGCTGCGCGATGCCGGTGAAGCCGCCCGCAGCGATGTTGTTGGGGATCAGGAACAGGTTGAATCCCAGCGCGCAGAAGATCAGTCCCACGAGGATCAGCAGGACGTTCTTCATTTCGGCCCGGACGGATGTCTTCATGTGTTGCCTCCAGTATGGTATGCGTTTGCTGTGTCGCGGTCAAGCCCGAAGCTTACCGAATGCCTGATCCTAGTATATCACATTTCTCCCGCTTCATCAAATTCCGCACACAAATGCGGCGGTTTTCATAGTAAGAACTGGCCGAATCAAACGGCCGGGAGGAGGACGAAGTATGTCGTGTGGCAAGATGCCCCTGTTCCCGCAGCCCTGCTG
>CAMBWJ010000021.1 GCA_945871545.1 uncultured Clostridia bacterium
TCGGTAGATTGGCGGCTTGCACAGCACGCCCACCAGAGTGACCTTGTTCATGGTGTCGTTTTCCTGGGTCTCGGAGATGCTCTGCACGAACAGCGTGACCATCAGCCGTCCGCTCCCCTCCACCACCTTGTTGTAGGAGCGCACCTGGCCGGTCATCAGCATCAGGCGGTCGCGGTCGAGCTCCGTCACCGCAAGCAGCTTGCCGGGAATCGTGACCGGCAGGCGATCCACCGCCCCGGAGAGCCGCTTCACCAGCAGCGTTCCGGTATAAAAGGGCTCGTTCATGACCTCGTGACTCAGCTCCAGCTTGTCCTCCAGGCGGCCTGCGGCCACAATTCGATTGTTGGGATTTTCCATCGTATCACCTCTGGTTGATCAGAATGCGTTTTTCCATATATTCTATGCGCCCTGGCCCGCCTTCATTCCTTCGTCCCGCGAACCATCGCCGACCCACATATACGAACATTTGTTCGATATTTATAGTATACCACGGCGCGGCAAAATTGCAATCGAACGCCGGATTAAATCGCACAGGCGCAAATGGGCCTTGTGAACGCGGCGCTTTGATGCTATAATTATGGAACAGATTCAAATGGAGGGTGCCGAATGGAGCCGAGAAGAATTGCCGTGGCGCGGGAGATGCACGAGGGAAGCGGATCGAAGGGCCGCTTTGTGCTCTGCGACGCGATTGAGGGTCTGGACGCGCTGCTTGAGACGCAGGAGGGCCAGATCAAGCTGATCTATCTGGATCCGCCGTTCCAGACGGGCGAGCGCTTCACGATGCGCGTGCGCGTGGGCGAGGCGGACTGGAAGGCGGGCCGTGGATCGCTGGAGATGGAGACCTTCTCCGATTCCATGGGCCGGGCGCAGTTTCTTGAGATGATGCGCGCGGTGCTCGTGCGCTGCCACGCTCTGCTGCGCAGCGACGGCATGCTCTTTCTGCACATCGACTACCGCACCCACCCCTATCTGCGGCTCATCATGGACGAGATCTTCGGGGAGGACAACTTCCTCAACGAGATCATCTGGGTGTACCAGTCCGGCGGGCGCTCGCTGAAGCACTTCAGCCGCAAGCATGACGTGATCCTGTTCTATCGCAAGTCCGCGCAGTACGACTTCAACGTGGAGGAGGTCATGGCCCCGCCCACGGAGCCGCGCAGCAACCACATGCGCAAGCACGTGGATCCCGACGGCAGGGTGTACCGCTCCATCCGCACGAACGGCCGCGTGTACACCTACTACGACGACGATCCGGTGGCCCCCACCGACGTGTGGAGCGACCTCTCCCACCTGCAGCAGAAGGACCCGGAGCGCACCGGCTACGACACGCAGAAGCCGCTCTCGCTGCTGGAGCGCATCGTGAAGTGCGGCTCCCGCGCGGGCGAGACGGTGCTGGACCCCTTCGCCGGAAGCAGCACCACGCTGGAGGCCGCGCGGCGCTGCGGGCGCAACTTCATCGGCATCGACTGCTGCCCGCTGACGCTGAACATTGCGCGCCGCCGCCTGTTCGGTTCGGAGTACGTGCTGGAGTACCCGCCCTTTGCGGGAAATCCCCTCTGCCGCGCCTCCGCAAGTCCCGGCGTGGGCTTCTACCACGTCACGCTGGAGCGCTTCGAGCTGGAGGAGGGCCTTGTGGATCGGGCGATGACCGGTCTGGACGGCGTGGACGCCTGGTCGGTGGGCTACCTGCGCGACGGCGCGTACGTGGCCATGGCCGAATCCGTGCGCACCAAGCGCAATCCCGCCCTGCGGGCGTCGCTGGACGCGCCGGTGTACTCGGGCCAGCTGGCCCTGTGCGTCAGCGACGTCACCGGGCGCAGCTTCTGCTACGAAATCGATCCCGAATAGACCACTTAATTTAACATTGTGGCGATATAATGAAGCGATACCATGAGGGAGGGATTCCATGCTGCTCAACATCGGCGACCTGGTGAAGATGCGCAAGGCGCATCCCTGCGGAAACGACCTGTGGCGAATCACCTACGTGGGCGCGGACGTGAAGATGCGTTGCGAGAAGTGCGCACGCATCGTGATGCTGGATCGTCCCACCTTCGAGAAGCGGATGAAGAAGATCGTGGAATCCGCCGCCGAAGCAGAGGAATGAGCGCGCGCACCGTGCGCCCAAGAAAGCGCACATCGCGCCTGCAGCGTAGAAAACCGCTGCGAGGCCTGATCCGCTGCGCTGCATGGCTCGCCGCCGTCGCGCTGATCTGCGTGCTTCTGCGGCTGTTCGTGTTCCATCTGGTGCGCATCGAGGGCGGCTCCATGGAGGATACCCTTTGCAGCGGCGAAATCGCGCTGGTCACCGGCTTCGACTACCGCTTCGGCGCAAAGCCCGCGCGCGGCGACATCGTGGAGTGCCGCTTCCCGGGCCGGGTGGATACCTACGTCAAGCGGGTGATCGGACTTCCCGGCGAGACGGTGGAGCTCCGCGAGGGAAAGACGTACATCGACGGCGCGGCAATTTCTGAGCCCTACGTGTTCAGCATCGCGGAGGATTACAGCATATCGCTGGGCGAAAATGAGTATCTGGTGCTGGGCGACAACCGCTGCGAGAGCTACGACAGCCGCGCGGAGGACATGGGGCCCATCGGAAAAGAGGACATCCTCGGGCGCGTGCGGCTGTGCGTATGGCCGCTGCACGGCGTTGAATAGAAAACCTCCGGAGAATTCCGGTTTATCAATCAGATTGAATGAGAAACGAGGTACATGGATATGCAGGATGACAACAAGTTCCGGCAGGAACAGTCCGCCGGTGCGGAGAATGCCCGCCCCTCCGTGGAGGAAGTGGTGAACGAGACGGTGCCTGAGGTGGAGAAGGCTCCCCAGAAGCCCAAGAAGAGCTGGAAGAAGGAGCTGCGGGAGTGGATCGTTTCCCTGGCCGCGGCGCTGATGGTGGTGTTCTTCATTCGCAGCTTCCTGTTCCAGATCATCCGCGTGGATGGCGATTCCATGTACTCCACGCTGCTGAACAACGAGCGCCTGTTCGTCACCATCCCGGACGTGCGGCTGGGCGGCGTGGAGCGCGGCGACATCGTGATCTGCCGCTACCCGAACCGGGGCATCACCAACTTCGTCAAGCGCGCCGTGGCCGTGCCCGGCGACACGATCTACCGCACGTGCGGCGTGACCCACGTGGTGTATCAGACCACCGACGACAGCGGCGAGACCGTGACCGTGGACGAGATGCTGGACGAGCGTTACTCCCTCTACTTCCCGCTGGGCTCCTCGGACGATTACGAGGCCTACACCCTGGGCGAGAACGAGTACTTCGTGGTCGGCGACAACCGCTACAACAGCCACGACTCCCGCGACTGGAACGACAACAGCCCCAACGGCGACGTCGGCCCCATCACCGAAGATATGATCGTGGGCAAGGTGCAGTGCGTGGTGTGGCCGCTGAGCTCCATTCGCGTTCCCGAGTAAGCAAAGGAGCATGGAATGAGGAAGAAACAGCAGCGCCTCGTGCGCATCATCGCCATCGTGCTGGCGGTACTGCTGGCCAGCGGCGCCATCATCTCCGCCGTCATCAGCATCGCCTACGCCGAGGAGGCGGAGCCGTCGGAACGGAATCAGTACGATATTACAATGGAATACCTCGGAGAGGAACAAGCGCTGCGCGTGTCGCAGCGCCTTGTCTATCTGAACGACTCCGGCATCCATCTGGACCGGGTGGTATTCTATGCGCCGGCAAATATGTTCCGCAGGCAGAGCGCGCTGATGTACGATGACGGGCAGTGGGCCGAGGCCTTCCCGGCGGGCTACCTTCCGGGCGGCATCGACCTGCAGGGCGTGCTGGTGGACGGCGCAGAGGCCGACTGGGGCTTTCAGGGCAGCGACGAGATCTATCTGCGGGTGGCCTGCGACCTGGAGCCGGGCGAGAAGTGCGAATTCACCTTCAATTATTACCTGCTGCTGACGCAGAACCGCGCCTTCATGGGCATATCCGAGCTGGACTGGCGGCTGAGCGACTTCTACTTCACCCCCGCCTATGTGGATTCCCGCTACGGCGAGTTCATGCTCAGCACCCCCACCAGCTTCACCCGCTGGATCCACTCCCCCGCCGCCGACTTCACGGTGACCCTCGCGCTGCCGGAGCTTTTTCTGCTCAGCGCGACCGGCGTTGAGCAGGCGGAGACGGATACCGGGACACACATCGCGCGCTGGACGGTTACGGCAGAGAATGTGCGCTCCTTCGCGCTGAACTTCGGCCTGCGCTACCGTCAGAGCAGCCGCACCACCGCGTCCGGCGTGGAGCTTCGCGCCATCACCAACCTGCGGGGCAAGGCCGAGAAGCTGCTGGATCTGGCTGAGGAGACCATCGTGACGCTGGAGAATTGGTTCGGCCCCTTCCCCATCCGCAAGCTGGACGTCGTGCAGGCGGATATCGTACCGGACGTGGTGGCGCACAGCGGCTGCATCTGGCTGAGCGAGAGTGCGCTCAAGTCCGACGATCTGGAGCATGATCTGCGCGCGGCCATTGCCCAGCAGTATTTTGGCCTGAGCGCCTATGCCCGGCCCGGTTCGGACGCGTGGCTGTCCGATGCGATCTCCGAATACCTCGCCTATCTACTTTTGGAAGAGAGTGAGGGCAACGATGCCTACCTCGCCGCGCTGAATGAGAACGTGGTTCCCGCGCTGCAGCTCACCATCCCCGGCGGGCTGGTGGTCACCAGCGACGCTTCGCTCTTCACCGCAGGCGAGTACGACATCGTCGTGCGCGACCGGGGCGCGGCGGTGTTCCACGAGCTGCGCACCGCCATGGGCCGCGACGGGCTGATCTCAGGACTGCGCGCATTCTACGAGCTCGGCCAGCAGAGCGACGTACTCACGGAGATGGATCTGGTGCGCTGCCTGGACGAGACCAGCGGCGGGAGCTGGGAGAGGTTTCTGACCGACTGGGTGTTCAACATCGGCGACTATGTGGATCAGACCATCGACTGGCTGGACTGAGGACGCACATTTCATCATCGAAAAACCCCTGTGCAATTCATGTGAATCGCACAGGGGTTCTCTCATGTTTCCTCAGAAGCGATCAGTGTGATACTGGATGTTCGCCGCCTCCATCCACTGGGAGACCGTGGCGTTGTACTGGCTGAACTTGATCTCCTCCTCGTAGTTGGCGCGCAGGCTGTCCTTGACCTCCTCGTAGGGCACCGCGCCGGGTGCGACGTCGCCCGCATAGCGCAGAATGCAGACTCCCTCGTCGCACTCCACCAGGCCGGAGAGATCGCCGACGCTGGTCAGCGCCATGGCCGCGTCGCGCACCGCGTCGCCGTACATGCTGCTCTTTTCCGAGATGCGGATGCCCTCCGCACCGGTGCCGCCGTACTCCGCCATCAGCGCCGCAAAGTCCTCGCCCTGCTGCGCGCGGCTGAGCGCCTCCTGGGCGCGAGGCGTGAGGCTCTGGTACAGCGCCTCAATCTGATCCATGTTCGAGGAATCGCCCGCAGACAGCTCCGCCTGGATATTGGCGTACTGCCCGGCCTGCTCCGCGTCGAAGTCGATCAGGATGGCCTGCACCCGGCGCACGCCCTCCGGGTTCCACACCACCGTGCGGCCCGCGTCACAGTCGGCCTCGTACTCGTCGTAGCTCGCGGAATAGGTCAGCTCCATGCTGGTGAGCTGCTCGTCGTAGAACGCGCGCAACTGCTCGTCGCTGAGGGTCATGTCGGCGGTGACATATTCGTAGAGGCTGTCGCGCCAGGCCTCCTGCTCGGCGGAGGTGAGCATCTCCTCGTAGGACAGGCCGTTCTCGTTCAGATAGGCCTCGGTCTCGCTGCGCACCTCGTCCTCGGACTTGCCCTCCTCATAGCGGAAGGCCATGTAGTAGTTCAGGTTGTCCTCGTACTCCGCGCGCACCTGCGCCTCCAGCTCCGCGCGGCGCGCGTCGCTCAGCTCGTACACGCCAAACTCCTTCGCCTTGATCTCCAGCAGCTTCTCCTCCACCAGACCGTTGAGGATCTCCTGCTTGGTGCTCTCGGCGTACTCCGAGATGTTCATGCCCAGCATCTCGTAGTAGGACGCGATCAGCTGGTATTCCTCCGCGGCCTCGCCCACCGTCACCACGCCGCCGTCGAACTCTGCCGCGATGGCGTCGGGGTCGTAGGCGTTCGCAAAGGACGGTCTCTGCGCGTCGCCCTCCTCCGCCAGCAGCCGCATGGCCGCAAGCTCCCGGCTCAGCTGCGTCGCACGCACCGTTCCGATCACGCCCCAGACGCAGCCCAGCAGCGTGGTGCAGGCCAGCACAATGCACATCAGGCGCATCCGCCTGTTTCTGTAACGATTTGCCATTTCTCATCCTCCGGATAATGTGATTTCCCCTTTCAGGGACACAGTATAGCATAATTATAGCTTGATTGTCGCTCCCGCACATGCGTGAGCGACCCGGCCAAGCCTCTGGCTTGCCTAATCAACATTATAGCACAGAATTGCTTCTGTGCTATGAATTGAACTGCGATTTCATTGAATTGTTCGTTTTGGGCCGTTCAGGCCATCTTTTCGCCCACCAACATGCAAAGATAGGCAGCCGCCGCGTCGTAGCGGGCGTCGTGGGCGTGGTCGCCGCCGCCGTACCACTTCTGGCACCTGGCGGAGATGAACTCCTGGGAGAGTCCGAAGTGCTGGCACAGCTCCTCCAGCTTCGGGGGCTTGAGCACCTTGGGGTTCTGCTTGAGGGGGATGTGGGCCTCCTCGGTATAGTGCTTCAGCGTGCAGAAGATGGGATAATCCGGGAATTTCACGCCGATGCGGGCGAATTCGCTGCGGATGTAGCGCAGGTCGCCGCCCACGTCGTGGCCGATCACCAGCTTGCAGTCCTGAAAGTCGCGGTAGATTTCATCCGCGTGGTAGGCGAACACGTCGCCGCCCGAGAGCTTGCGCAGCTCATACACGCCCAGGCCGTGCACCTTGCGGGCGTAACGGTTGATGCTCTTCGCGGCGAAGTAAAAGTTCTTGCCGCGCACCTTGCGCCCCTCGATGATGAGATAGGACAGCTGGATGATGCGGCTCGGGCGGTTGCCGTCTAGCTCCACGTCCACCGAAATCCACTTGTCCGGCTTCTTAAACAGGTTCTTTAAACTAATCACGAATCCATGCTCCGTACCATATTCTCAATTTTCTGAAGCGCCAGCTCCACATTCGCCCGGCGCGTTGCGAGATTGAAGCGGAAGTAGCCGCGACCGACCTCCCCGCCGTAGTCCATGCCGCTGTTCAGCGCCACGCCCGCGTCCTCCACCAGCCTGCGGAAGAATTCCTCGTGGGACACGCCCACCTCCCGGCAGTCCAGCCACATCAGATAGCTGCCCTCCTGGGGCTCGCAGTGAATTTGCGGAATGCGGCTGCGGATGAAGTCCACGGCAAAGTCCCGGTTCTCCCGGATGTACTCCACCACCGCGTCCATCCACTCATCGCCGTGGTTGTAGGCGGCGGTCTGGGCGATGGCGCCGAAGATGTTCGGCGTGCCCGCGTGGGCGCGGGTGATCTCCGCCTTGACCTTCTCGCGCAGCTCTGCGTTCGGGATGATCGCAGAGGACTGGCGCAGGCCCGCCAGATTGAAGGACTTGGTGGCCGAGGTGAGCATCACGCAGCTCTCGCTGTGCTCCAGGCTCAGGATGCGGGTGTGGGGCGTTGCGCCCAGGTTGAAGTCCGCGTGAATCTCGTCCGAGACGACGATCACGCCGTAGCGCGCCGCCAGCTCCACCAGGCGCTGCAGCTCCTCGCGCCGCCAGACGCGCCCCACCGGGTTGTGGGGGTTGCAGAGGATCATCAGCTTTGCGCCGTCGGCAAACTGCTTCTCCAGCAGATCGAAGTCCATCTCCCAGCCGCGCTCCGTACGCAGCAGCGGGTTCTCCACCAGCGTGCGGTCGAACAGATGCACCGCGCGGAAGAACGGGCCGTACACCGGCGGCTGAATCACGACCTTGTCGCCCGCCTCGGTCAGCGCGCGCACGCAGAAATAGATGCTGTCCACCACGCCCGGGCTGTAGAGGATCCAGTCGGAATCCACCTCCAGGCCGTAGCGGCGCTTCAGCCAGCCCTGCTCCGCCCGCTTTTCCTCGGCCGAATTTTCCGTGTAGCCATAGATCGCGTGCTCCGCGCGCTTCGCAATGGCCTCGGCAATTGCGGGCGCAGTGCGGAAGTCCATGTCCGCCACCCACATGGGCAGCAGGTTTTCCTTACCATAATAGTGCGCGCAGCGATCCCACTTCTCGCAGTTCGTGCCCCTGCGATCCACCTCTGCATCCAGATATTCACGATAAAAGCTGTTCATAACCCAGCCTCCTAAAAACTCATACGCTCTATTATACGACGAATGTGAAAAATATGCAAGCAAACTTATCGGAAATGTGAAAGGAACTTTTCTGCACAAAGCTGACTGAGGGATTGTCTTCCCATCTTCTACGATTGCAGCTGTTGCTCCGATATGTTCAGATTGACAATCCCTCCGTCACGGCTGCGCCGTGCCACCTCCCTTTACACAAGGGAGGCAGAATACCAGTGCGGCTACTAAGCCAATTATAATTATAAGGCGAGAGGACGGCGAACCTCTTGCGCTCTTCCAGTGTATTTTGACAAAGCTTAGGGGTGCAAACCAGCGTTTGCACCCCTCGCAAAGGTTCCGATTGGTCAGGCGATCTCCAGCGCGATCTCCATCATCTTGGTGAAGGTGTTCTGGCGATCCTCCGCCGGCAGCGCCTCGCCGGTGATGATGCTGTCCGAGATGGTCAGCAGCGCCAGCGCGTTCTTGCCCGCAGCCGCCGCGTTCAGATACAGCGCGTAGGCCTCCATCTCCACGCAGAGCACGCCCAGCTTCATCAGCTTCTGGGAGGCGCTCTCGTAGCCGCCCTGCTCGTAGAAGCAGTCGCTGGAGAACACGGGGCCGGGCACGATGGGCTGGCCCAGCTTCTTCGCCGCCTCCACCGCCTTCGTCAGCAGCTCGTAGGAGCAGCAGGGCGCCAGCGTGCCGTCAAAGCCGAACTGGTAGCCGTAGTTGGAGGTGGTGTAGGCGCTCATGCCCGCCACGATGTCGCGCAGCTTCAGCTTGTCGCTCATCGCGCCTGCGGAGCCCACGCGGATGATGTTCTCCACGCCGTAGTAGTTGTACAGCTCGTAGGAGTAGATGCCGATGGAGGGCATGCCCATGCCGGAGGCCATCACCGAGACGCGCTTGCCCTTGTACTCTCCGGTGTAGCCCTGCACGCCGCGCACGTTGTTCACCAGCTGCGCGTTCTCAAGATAGTGCTCCGCAATGTACTTCGCGCGCAGCGGATCGCCGGGCATCAGTACGGTCTTTGCAAAGTCCCCTTCCTTTGCGTTGATGTGGGGGGTCGGTATGTTGCTCATATTCGTCCTCCTGTATGTCGATATGGGTGATCAGAACCGGAATGTATCCGAGACGAACGATTTGAACGCCCCGGCAAAGCTCAGGTCGTGGGTGTGCATGCGCAGGATCGTGCCCGCAAGCAGCAGCGCGATCACCAGCGCGCCCGCGACGATCAGAGTCGTGACCGTCGCTTTTGTGCTTCTCTTTCGCATTGTATCCACGCTTCCTCTTCCTTCGTGATGGGTGCGTGCACGGCGTAGAGCCGCGCCATGTTCTCCTCCGCCTCCGGATCGTCCACCGGGAGCGCCGGAAACAGGCCCGTGCACTCCGTGGCGCTGGCGACGAACTCCGTCTCCTCAAAGCTGTCCTTTTTGTGCTGCTTCAGCATGATGCTTCCTCCCTTCCGGGATTCAGCATCTCCCCGCAGGGCGCGCTTCATGCTGCCAGCTTATTCCTGCTTCAGCGACTGAGCGCCCGTGCGCTGATAGCCCATGCGGATCAGCTCCGAGACGTCCCAGGGCCGCGTCTGGGCGTCGGGATAGAGGATCAGCAGCTCCTCGTAGGGCTCGGGATTGTCCGGGTCCAGATCCACGCACTTCTTCAGCATGGCCGCGGCGGATTCCAGCTTGTCCGCCTCATAGTAGGCCACCATGGCGCTGTGGGCGTACTCGTAGTTCTCCGGGTCGCGGTTGAGCGCCTTCTCATAGTAGCGCGCGGCCAACAGATCGGAGTCCTTCTGATAGGCCTCGTAACCCAGATCTGCGTAGGCCTCCGCCGACCAGGCGAGGTTCACCTGCGCCAGCACCCGCTGACCATTGGGCGAGATGCCCCAGGCTGCGCACACCACCAGCAGAATCAGCATCAGAATCAGCGCGACGATGCCCCGGATGTGCCGCTGGAAGAAGCTGCCGGACTCCGGCTCCTCGTAGTCGAAGTCATCCTCGTAGGGATCCCCGTAGTCCTCGTCCACGTCGTATTCGTCATCCTCGTCCCCGCCATCCATGAAAATGTCGTTCATGTCCATCTCCTTGACCGGGATGTAGGTGTTGGCGCTGCGGCTGCGGTGGTTCTCCGGGCGTGTCGGCGCACTCCTGCGCTTTGGGGGCGCGGGCGGCTCCGGCACGTCCTCCACGGCGGGCGCAGGCTCCGCTTCCGGCTCCGGCGCGGGCTCGGCCTCGTCCTCTGCATCCGGCGCGTCAAAGTCGAAGCGCAGCGGCTCGAACTCCTCCACCGGCACCTGCTTCGGTACGGACGGCTTTGCAGGCCGCTCCACAGCGTCAAACAGGCTCACCGGCGCGGCAGGCTCCGGGCGCTCCTCAGGCGGCCTGTCTACGGTCTCCGTGCGCGGCGCTTCCGGCCTGGCTCCGGTCTCCGGCGCATCCTGATCGGGAATCACGATCGGCGCGCCGCAGAAGGGGCAGAACAGCATGTTTTCCATGACCTTCTTGCCGCATTGTCCACAATACATCGCGCTTCCTCCCTGTCTCGAAATGTGGGTCAAAGATTGCGCAGCGCCTCGAAATCCGGGTCGCCGTAGAAGCTGCGATCCTCCCCCGCGTCGCCGCCCAGCGCTTCAACCGCGTCGCGCAGTTCGATGTAGTCCAGATACCGCAGGTCGAAGAGGTTCAGCATCTCCTGAAGCGGCTCGAGGGCCCTGGGATCGCCCAGCTTGGCCAGCAGCGAGGCGTTCAGCGCGCGCTGCTCCGGCTGGTTCTTCAGCCGCCGGATCAGGTAATCACATATGCGCGCATCCCCCGGAAAATTGCAGCAAATATCCAGAATCAGCGTCTGCGCGTGCTCCGGCGCGCCCGGATAGGCGTCCAGCAGCTTTTGCGCCGTCGCCGCGTCCCGGCCGGAGAGCACGTCCGCCGCCAGGTCGCTCAGCTCGCTCTGCTCCTGCGCGCCCAGAACCATGGAAATCAGCAGCGCGTCCGCGTCCCTGTCGCCGACGTCCCGCAGCATGCCCATGGCCTCCGCGCGCAGCTCCTCACTCTGATGTTCGTCGGCGACGAGGGTTCGCAGCAGCGGCGCACAGTCCGCGCCCCTTTCCACGATGCGCGCGTACAGCGGCTCGGGCAGGTTGACCTTCTTGTCAAAGTAGCCCTGCATCAGCTCGATCAGCTCCTCCGGGCGCTCGTAGCGCTCGAAGTAGGTCGCAGGACTCGCACCCTCCAGCCAGTCCGCAGGCGCGTTGATCCACTCCTCCATCATGCTGTTGTAGCTGTTCTCCACCTGCTGTTCGGTCAGCCCCGGATGGGCCGCAACCCACTTGCGGGCGAATTCAAAAAACCTTGCGTCAAAATCAATGATCTTCATCTTCATTATCCTGTTCTGTGTTCGCATCCTCGTAGCACTCCAGCACAGAGGCCATGTGGCGCGCATAGAACACCATGCGCCGGGGCTTGCAGGCGAACTCCCGAGCCAGCTTCTCCACCGACGCGTGCCTGCCGTGCTGCAGGAGATAGTTCCAGGCCAGCGCCGCAGCGGCCTCCTGGGTGCACACCAGCGGATCGTTCCGGCCGCATGCGCCGCGATAGCCCCGCCAGAGCAGCGCCAGCGCCGAGAGCGCCTCCACGCCGTACTCCTGGGAGAGCACGTCGTCCGCGAAGCGCACCAGCTGGCGCTCGCCCACCGGCATGCCCGCCAGCACGCCCTCCGCCTCCGGCAGCAGGCCGTCCATCGCGTCCATGTCCGGCGGCATCAGCCTGCCCATGTCCGCGCCGCGCAGCCTGAGAAACAGCACGCCGTGGAGCTTGACCGACATGGGCACGTCGCCCCGGTACAGCAGCTCCCGCATGGCGCTCTCGGATTCCCCGTCCCCGGCGGCGGCGATCACCATGATGGCGGCGCGGCCGCAGTTCTCGTTGCCGGTGCCCACTGCCCAGATCAGCAGCGTTCGGAAGTCCCGATCCGTGCGCCACAGCTCCGCAGCCACGTCCAGACCCTCGCTAAGTTTCTCGGCGATCTGCATCAGCCGCCTGCGGTATTCCTCCGCCGGAACCTCGTAGATCAGCTCCGGCTTGATGCTGTCAAGCTCGTTTCGCGCGGCCAGCTGCTGATAGTAGCGCGCCACGCTGTCCTCGGGATCAATGCGCAGGATGCGACGCCAGAAGCGCTCCACCTGCTCATCCTCCGCGCCTGTGCGGTGCAGCAGCACTGCCCGCATGTGCAGCAGGCCCTTGTCGTGGGGCGTCTCCTGAAGCGCCAGGCGCACCGCATCCGCCGCCTCGGCGTACATGCCCAGCTCCGACAGCGCAAAGATCATCAGCCGCAGCTCCACGCC
>CAMBWJ010000022.1 GCA_945871545.1 uncultured Clostridia bacterium
CCACGCTGGAGGACGAGCGTCTGCCCTTCGTGCAGGAGGAGCCGCTGCCGGAGGGCTACCGCCCCGGCGAGCTGGTGTTCTGAGCGCCGGAAGGGAGGGTCATAAGCCTTGGAACAGACGCTATCCGTCCTTCAGGGACTGCCGCTGGAGCGCATTCTCATCGGCGTGGCGGTGCTGGTGCTGTGCCTGGTGGTCAGCCGCATCCTGATGAAGCTGTTTGCCCGCTTTCTGGGCCTCGCGAAGCAGATTGACCCCTCGCTGCACAGCATGCTCAGGGCCGCGCTGCGCTTCGTGCTCTACTTCATCTCGATCCTCTTTGCCGCCAACGTGCTGGGCGTCCCCATCAATTCCTTCCTCGCGCTGTTCTCAGTGGTCGGCCTGGCCGTATCGCTGGCGGTACAGGGCGTGCTGAACAACCTTGCGGGCGGCATCATCATCCTGGCCAGCAAGCCCTTCTCCCTGGGCGACTACATCGAGACCGACGCAGTTGCGGGCACGGTTCGGGAGATCGGCATCCTGCACACCCGGATGATCTCCGTGGACGGCAAGATGATCTTCGTGCCCAACAACCTGCTCTACACCTCCAAGCTGGTCAACTACACCTCCTCGGGCGCGCGGCGCATCGAACTGAACCTGAGCGCCGCCTACCACAACCCGCCGGAGCAGGTGCGCGCCGCCGCAATGGAGGCCGTCGCCGCCGTGCCGGGGATCCTGACCGACCCCGCACCCCAGCTGCTGGTGGAGGCCTACGGCGACAGCGCCATCCAGTACACGCTGCGCTGCTGGGTGCACTCCATGGACTACACCGACGCGCGCTACGCCCTGAACGAGGCCGTTTACGGCGCATTTTCCAAAAATGGCGTGGAGATGACCTATCCCCACATCAACGTTCACATGTCCTGATTCCTGAACTCCCTTCCTGACGGCGGTTTTCGCTTCGCGGTTAGTTTGCGCCCGTCCGGGGCACATTAGCTGCGCGGCGCATCTCCATTCACCGCCGCACAGGAAGGGAGTTTTCATGAAACGCATCGCTTTTTTCGACGCAAAGCCCTACGACCGCGAGAGCTTCGACCGCGTCAACAGCCAATACGAGATTCACTACTACGAGGACAAGCTGAACCCGGAGACCGCGCGCCTGGCGGCGGGCTTCGACGCGGCCTGCGCCTTCGTCAACGACGATATCGGCACGCAGACCGTGCGCATCCTGATCGACGAGGGCGTGGGCGTGCTGGCCATGCGCTGCGCGGGCTACAGCAACGTGGACTTTCCGACCGCCGAGGGCAAACTTACGGTGGTGCGCGTGCCCGCCTACTCGCCCCACGCCGTCGCGGAGCACGCCATGGGTATGCTGCTGACGGTGAACCGCCGCCTGCACAAGGCCTACATCCGCACCCGGGAGTTCAACTTCAACATCAGCGGCCTCACCGGCGTGGATCTCTACGGCAAGACCGCCGGCGTGATCGGCACGGGCAAGATCGGCCGCGCCTTCATCGAGCTGTGCCGGGGCTTCGGCATGCGGGTGATCGCCCACGACCCCTATCCCATGGAGGGCATCGACTACGTGCCGCTGGAGCAGCTTCTCCATGAGAGCGACGTGATCTCGCTGCACTGTCCGCTGACCCAGCAGAGCTACCATCTTCTGGATGAAGCGGCCTTTGCCCGGATGAAGCGCGGCGCATTCATCATCAACACCTCCCGCGGTGCGCTGATCGACTCCACGGCGCTGCTGAAGGCGCTCAACGACGGCACGGTGCGGGGCGCAGGCCTGGACGTGTACGAGGAGGAGACGGAGTACTTCTACGAGGACCGCTCCACCGATCCCATCCGGGACGACGTGCTCTCGCTGCTGGTGTCCAAGCCCAACGTGCTCATCACCTCCCACCAGGCCTTCCTGACGGAAGAAGCCCTCTCGAACATCGCTTCAACCACCCTTGCCAACCTGGACGAATACTTCTCCGGTCGGGAGCTGACGAACGAGGTGCGCTACCATCGGGAGTCCGGCAGGGTGGTGGAGGATCCCCGCCGCCTGAAGCAGGCACGCAATTGAGCTTCTCCGCACAAAAAATCTCCCCTCGATCCATCGAAGGGAGATTTTGCTGTACTTATGCTGCTTTTTTGCGCCGGGAGGGCAGCTCGCTGACCACTGCCGCGCCCAGCACCAGCACCGCGCCCAGGTCGCTGAGCAGGCTCATGTGCTCCCGGAGCACCAGCGCCGAGAGCAACACCGCCACCACGGGGTCGATGTAGCTGAGAATCGCCGCCGTCTGGGCCTTCAACTGCATCAGCGAGCCGAAGTACAGGGCGTAGGCGATGCCGGTGTGCACCACGCCCACCACCAGCAAAAGCCCGATCGTGTCGGGGGTGAACGTCAGCGCGCCCAGGTTCTCCGTCAGCAGCACGTAAGGCAGCAGCACCGCCGCCGAGCTGCCCAGCTGCACGATGGTGCGGTCGTAGGCGGGCACATCGCCCAGCTGCTTGTTCATCAGAACCACGCTGGCGTAGAGCACAGCCGCGCCCAGGCCCAGCAGCACGCCCTTCAGATCGGAACTGCCGCCGCCCGATTCCAGCACGCCGGAGACGAACACCATGCCCAGCAGCGCCGTCAGCACGCAGATCAGCTTCTTCGCCGTCAGGCGCTCGCCCACCACCAGCGGCGAGGCGAGGATCACGAACATCGGCGCGAGGTAGTAGCACAGCGTAGCGGTGGCGACGCTGGTGTAGTTGTAGGCCTCGAACAGCAGAATCCAGTTCACGCCGATGGCTGCGCCGGACAGGCACAGCATGCCAATCTTCCTGCGCACCGCCGTCCGGTTCATGCCGCGCTTTCTCAGAAGCATCACCAGCAGCAGAAACAGCATGCCGGTCAGGCCGCGGGTCATGGCCACCAGGCTGGACGGCAGCGGAATGTAGCGCCGGAAGACGCCGATGGTGCCGAAGATGATCATCGACAGCGTGAGCTTGAAGGTCGCGTTCATATTGAATCTCCCCCGTTGGTATTCTGGATTTCACAGAGAAAGATGGTGATGGCCAGCAGGTCCGCGCTGCCGCCGGGGCTGAGGTTCTCCCGGACGAAGTCGTCGTTCATGCGGCGCAGCTCGTCCGTGGTGAAGCCCCTCTCCAGCAGCGCCTTCGCCCGCGACTGCACGCTGCGCAGGGCCTCCGGGCCACGCCGACGCAGGATGTTGCTGTCCTCCACGCAGACCATCAGCGCCAGCAGCGCGCGCAGGCAGGCTTCATTGTAGGACGCGCCATCCTGCAACGCCTTTTGCAGCGCAGGCAAGCCGCAGTCGCGCGCGTGGGGAAAGCCCGCCGCCGCCTCGCCGCGCACGCCGGTACGCCCGCTGTCGAGATACTGTACCTCGCCGCCGGTGCGCGCATCTCCCGGATGGAGCGCTGTCAGATCGTCCAGCACAGGCCGTGCAAGCATCGCCGCACGATCCAGAATCGACGGAACGCCTGCGCCCTCGCCCTCCATCGCCGCCGCGCAGCAGAGGACGCCCAGCGAAAACAGCGCGCCCTTGTGGGTGTTCACTCCGTTTGTCGCCGCGAACATCGTATTTTCTGCCTCGATCCCCCGCTTCCGCAGCCGCGCGAAGACCTGATCCGGGGCCGCATCGCGCATCGCAAGGCCGATCCGGGCGCAGTCCGCAAACCAGGGCCGCAGCGCGTCCGCACTCTTGCAGAACAGCGCAAGATCCATGTCCCGGTGCGCGCCGCTGTTCTCCCGATCCACCAGACCCGGCTTCGGCGTGACGTTCGCCTCACATATCAAGGCCCGATGGGCAAGTTCGCCTATCTCCGTGGCGCGCTTTTCATTCAGAAAGGCAATGATGATCTCGTGGGCGCGCTCCGAAAGCTCCCGGGCGCTGTGTGTGCGGCTCCGGGCACAGGCGCGCGCCGGGCCGCCGCAGATCAGGCAGCGCCGCTCCGTCGGACGCTCCAGCTTGCGCCCGTCCGCACCGATCACGTCAATGTCGAACAGCCGCCCCAGCGCGTCCATTTCCTCAATGGCGCACATCCGCGCCTTCAGTTCCTGCGCGGGTGCATCCACCGCCCAGATTTCCTCGCAGCCGGTGAAGGCCAGCGTCCGCTCCCGGGCCGCCACGGCGATTCCGCCCGCCGCCAGCGCAGCTTCGATGCGCCGCACGCCCTCCAGGAACGCCCGCTCGATCCATTCGTCCCGCTTGATCTCCCCGGCGATGTTCATCGTGAAGGAAATCAGGGGAAGCCCATGCACCAAAAGCATGAGATTCTGCCGCTCCACTCGCGCGTCTCGTGCAGACAATATGTCCGCCACCGTCACCGGGCGTAGTTTTATGCAATCCGTATTCATCATGCGTCAGAAATGCAGCGCACCGGGCAGCAGCTGGCGCTCGTCCCGGATGCGGTTGATGCGCTCCTCCAGGTAGAGCATGGAGCCCTCGTCGATGCGGTAGTCGAAGGTCACGAGGGCGCTGTCCGTGCGATAGCTCTCGATCTGGCGGCAGAGCTCCGGGTCGCAGTGCTGCTCCCAGTCCGGGGCGACGACCACCGCGTCCAGCCCCTCGAAGAAGGCCGCGCGCGCGTCCACATCGTTCGCCTGAAGCACCCGCAGCCGTCTGCGCACGTCCTCCGGGAGCTGGGCGGACACCAGATCGGCAAGGCCCGACTCCGCACAGACCACCCCCAGCGTACCGCCTGCGCATCTCGCCAGCGCGTAGGCGCTCTCCGGCGGCACGCAGAAGGCCAGCTTGATCAGCTTCGAGCCGTCCGGCAGGATGGATTGCAGGCGCTGGCCGTCCTGGGCGGAGGCCAGAATCACGTCGGACTGTTCGTCCACGCTGTAAGGGTACTCCCGGAGCTGCTTGAGCTGGCACACGCTCACCCGCACATTGCCCAGCTGAGAAAGCTGGCGCTCCAGCGCGGTGCTCAGCTCCACGTAGTCCGTGACCATGGCCACGCGCACGCCCGACCACTTCAGGCCCCACTCCCGCATCTTCAGGTTCAGGAAGATCTGAATCTCCGCAGGGGAGAAATTCAGCTCCGTGAGCTGGCGGATCATGCGGTCGATGGCGGTCATGGCCATCACCTTGCGGCTGTCCCGATCCTCCCGCACGTACTTGACGAAGGTGCCCCGGCGGCGGGTCATTTCGATGTCGCCCATCTCCTGCAGACGGTCGTACACCCGCTTGACGGTGCCGCAGGAGAGGTGCATCTGCTCCGCCATCTCCCGCACGGTGGGCAGCTGGGTACCCGTCGGCAGCACGCCGCTGCGAATCTCCGCGTTGATCTGATCCACCAGCTGCCGGTAGATCGGAATGTCGCTGTCGGGATTGATGCTGTACCTGTGCATCCGCCGCCCTCCTTCATGCCATGTTCCTGAAATCAAAAACCGGGGGATCGCCCATTCACGCGGCAATCCCCCGTCAAAATCAATCGTCGCTTACGCCTGCGTGTCCAGATAGGCCTGCTTTCCGGTCTGGTAGAGGTTGTTGCCCTCGCTGTCGATGACGACCACCACGGGGAAGTCCTCCACCTCCAGCTTGCGGATGGCCTCCGCGCCCAGATCCTCGTAGGCGATGACCTCCGCCTTCTTGATGCACTTGGAAAGCAGCGCGCCGCAGCCGCCAATCGCGCCGAAGTACACCGCGCCGTACTCCTTCATGGCGGAGACGACCTCATCGTTGCGCTTGCCCTTGCCGATCATGCCGGTCTGGCCGATGGAGATCAGCGTGGGAGAGTACGCGTCCATGCGGTAGGACGTGGTGGGGCCTGCGGAGCCGATGGCCTGACCGGGCTTGGCCGGAGTCGGGCCCACGAAGTAGATGATCGCGTCCTTGATCTCAAGCGGCAGCTCCTTGCCCTGCTCCACCAGCTCGCACAGGCGCTTGTGGGCCGCGTCACGGGCGGTGTAGATGGTTCCGGTGATGGTGCAGCTCTCGCCGGCCTTCAGCGTGCGCGCCACCTCGCGCGTCAGGGGCGTCTGAATCTTTCTGGTCATTTAAATCACCTCCGACTGATGGCGGGTCACGTGGCAGTTGATGTTCACGGCCACGGGCAGGCCCGCGATGTGGGTGGGGCACTTCTCGATGTTCACGGCCAGCGCGGTGGTGCGGCCGCCGAAGCCCTGCGGGCCAACGCCCAGCGCATTGATCTTCTCCAGCAGCTCGTCCTCCAGCGCCGCGTAGAAGGGATCCTCGTTGTGGGAATCCACCGGGCGGGTGAGCGCCTTCTTGGCCATGAACGCGGCCTTGTCGAAGGTGCCGCCCACGCCAACGCCCACCACCACGGGCGGACAGGGGTTCGGGCCAGCGTCCTCGACCACCTTCACCACGAAGTCCTTCACGCCCTGCAGGCCGTCGGAGGGCTTGAGCATTTTGATCTGGCTCATGTTCTCGCTGCCGAAGCCCTTGGGGGCCACGGTGATCTTGATCTGCTCGCCGGGCACGATGTTGTAGTAGATCATGGCCGGGGTGTTGTCGCCGGTGTTGACGCGGTCCAGGGGATCGCGCACCACGGACTTGCGCAGGTAGCCGTCCCTGTAGCCCTGACGCACGCCCTCGTGAATGGCCTCCTCCAGGTTGCCCTCCACGTGCACGTCCTGACCCACGTCGATGAACACGCAGGCCATGCCGGTATCCTGGCAGACGGGCACGTTGTTCTCGTCCGCGATGCCGTAATTCTCGATGATCTGATCCAGGATGCCCTGGGCCACCGGGAAGGTCTCGTTCTTCCGGCACTCCACGATGCAGTCCTTCAGGTCCTTCGTCAGGTGACAGTTGGCCTCGATGCACAGCCTGCGCACGACCTCCGTCACCCTTGCCGCTTCGATGTTCCTCATGGTTTCCTCCTTCTATATGCAATCCTTATTTCACACTCAGGATTTCGTCGATCTGCGTGCCGTCGCGGTAGATGACGTTCGCCACCCTGCGATCGCCGCGCGCAAGCTTCGCGGGCTTTCCGGTGATGCGCTCGGCGATCTCCTTCAGCTCGTGAATGTCCACGACGTTCAGCCCCGCGTCCTTCAGGCGCTGCGTAAGCTCCTGATTCTTCGGGTTGACCGCGATGCCCCGCTGGGTCACCAGCACGTCGATGTCCCGGCCCGGCGTGGAGATGCAGGACACATGATCGGTCACGATGGGCAATCTTGCGCGGAACAGCGGCGCGATGATCATCGACAGCTTCGCACCGGCGGCGGTGTCGCTGTGTCCGCCGGAGCCGCCCATGATGTAGCCGTTGGAATCGGTGTGGACGTTGACGTTGAAGTCGGTGTCCACCTCGGTCGCGCCCAGAATCACCACGTCCAGATTGTCCACCACGGCGCTGGCCGCGGCAGGACTGGCGTAGTGCATGGCGGAGATCTCCTGATGGGCCGGGTTCGTGCGGATGGACTCCACGGCCTTCAGGTCAAAGCACTGCACGTCCATCAGCGAACGGAAGCAGCCCGCGTTGAGCATGTCCACCAGATAGCCGGTGATGCCGCCGGAGGCGAAGGAGCCCTGAATCTTCTCCTTGACCATCACGTCCATCAGGAACTTTGCCGCCGCCAGCGACGCGCCGCCCGCACCGGTCTGGAAGGAGAAGCCGTCCTTCAGCAGGCCCGAGTGGCAAATCACATCCACAGCGCTCTGGGCCATCACCAGTCCCACGGGGTCGCGGGTGATCTTGGTGGTGCCGGACACGATGCCCTTGGGGTTGCCGATGGCGGGCACCTCCACCACGTAGTTGACGTAGATCTCCGGAATCGACCAGCCCAGCAGCGGATAGGGCACCAGATTGTCGGTGATGACGATGACCTGTTTTGCATACATCGCGTCCGGGAAGGCGTAGCCGAGGCTTCCGCAGGCGGAGGGGCCGAACTTGCCGGTGCAGTTGCCCATGGGATCGGCCGTGGGCGCAGCGATGAAGGCCACGTCGATGGGCGTGTTGCCCAGGGCGATGTCCCGGGGCCTGCCGCCGTGGGTGCGGAAGTCCACCGGCTCGTCCATCAGGCCCTCCGAGATGCGTCGGCCCAGTCCTGCGGACATGTAATTCGTATTGATCTTGCGCACCACGCCGCTCTTGATGTGCTCCTCCAGCGCGGGGGCGTGCACGTCGAAGATGGAGCTTGCGTTCAGCGTCAGCTCCCGGATGCCGAGGTTCGCGATCTCCTCCATCACCATGTTCAGCGTGTAGTCGCCGTTGCGCAGATGATGGTGGAAGGATACGGACATGCCGCTCTTCAGCCCGGAGAGCTCGATGGCCTCCCGAAGAGTTTTGACCAGCTTCGTGCTCATTGCGCCTCACTCCTTCCCATGCCCAGCTCCTCCGCCATGGCGATGGTCTGCTGCGCGCGCGCCACAATGGGCGCGTCGATCATCTTGCCTCGCAGCGCCACCGCGCCCTTGCCCTGCTCCTTGCCGATGCGGATGGCCTCCATGACCTCGTAGGCATAGTCCACATCCGCCTGGGACGGGCTGAACACCTCGTTGATGGCCTGCACATGGCGCGGGGAGATGGCGGACTTTCCGGTGAAGCCCAGGCTCCTGGCGTACTGCGCGTCCACATAGATGCCCTCGTCGTCGTTGACGTCGGTGAAGGGGGTGTCGTAGACCTCGACCCCGGCTGCGCGGGCGGCGCACACCATGCGGCAGCGGGCGTAGTTGATCTCGTTGCCCTCCTTGGTGCGCTTGCAGTGCAGGTCGGCGGTCAGGTCCTCGCCGCCCAGGAAGATGGCGGCCACGCGCTCGGATGCACGGGCGATCTCAAAGGCGTTCTCCACGCCCAGCGCCGTCTCGATCAGCGGAATGAGCCGGACGCTGTTCTTCTCCATGCCCAGCTTCGCTTCCAGCTCGGTGATGTACGCGTCCACCGCGCGCACATCCTCGGCGCAGCCCGTCTTGGGCGGCATGATGAGGCTCGGGCGCACGGGGATAATTTCGTCCAGGTCCTTCTTCCAGAAGGGGGTGTCGATGGAATTGATGCGCACGATGACCTCGCACTTGCCGAAGCCCATGCGGCCGATGGCGTTGCGCACCAGAATGCGGGCGGAGTCCTTCTCCGTGGGAGCGACCGCGTCCTCCAGATCGAGGATCACCGCGTCCGCACCGAGAATCTCGCCGTTGACGATGATGTTGGGCGTGTTGCCCGGCAAAAACAGCATGGAACGACGCATGATTACTCTCCTTTCGCCCGCACGATGGCGGTCTCCACACGGGCGCGGATCACGCAGTCCAGCGCGCCGCGATCCACCACGCGCAGCTTCGCGCACGTCACGCCCTGCTCGGCGAGCACCTCGCCCACCACGCGGCGAATGTCATCGCCGAACTGCTGCGCGACCACGGAGTCCAGTTCGATTTCGATTCCAGCGTCGCCGGGCTCCAGCTCCACGTACACGTCGCTGGATTCCAGCGTCCCCGCAGCGGCGCGCTTCACGATTTCGCTCATACCAGATCGTCTCCTTCATATGCTACGATTCCAGTTCCCGCGCCCCATTTTGCGCAGGAATTGTTCTAGATCATTCCGCCAATATTATATAATAGAATTGCGTTTTTGACAACTATGATTTCTTTACTTTTCCTTCTCACTCTGCTATACTCAAACCATAAAATGGGGGTGGAGGTGTGTCCATGCATCTTGAGACCGGGCGACCCATGCGCGGCCAATCCCTGGAACGATTGAAGGCGTTTCTGCGCCTCTGCGGTCTGGATTACGACGCGGGCGTGGACTTCACCGCCGTTCTGGTGGAGGATGATGAGATCATCGCGACCGGTTCGCTGGACGGCGCAACCCTCAAGTGCATCGCCGTCTCCCCCATGCATCAGGGCGAGGATCTGAGCGCGCACATCCTCACGGAGCTGCGCCGCGAGGCCCTGGAGCGGGGCGAGGATCGCCTGCTACTGTTCACCAAGCCCGGCAACGAGGCGATGTTTACTCCCTTCGGCTTCCATCCGCTGATGCGCACGGCGGACTGCCTGCTGATGGAGGATCGCCGGGAGGGACTTGCGCGCTTCCTCGCGGGGCTTGAACGCCCGGATAGGGACGTGGAAACCGGCTGCATCGTGTGCAACTGCAACCCCTTCACCCTGGGTCACCGCTTTCTGATCGAAACTGCCGCTGCGCAGGTTTCGGCGCTGCACGTGTTCGTGCTGTCCGAGAAGAAGAGCCTGTTTCCCCCGGAGGTGCGGCTGCAGCTGGTGCAAGAGGGCTGTCGGGATCTCAAAAACGTGTTCGTGCACGAAACGGGGCCGTACATGGTGTCCTCGGCCACCTTCCCCAGCTACTTCATCAAGGACAAGGCACGGGTCAGCGAAATCTTCTGCGAGCTGGACATCCGCCTGTTCGGCGAGAGAATCGCCCCGGCGCTGCGCATCAAACGAAGGTTTGTCGGCACGGAGCCGAACTGCCCGGTGACGCGCTTCTTCAACGAGCAACTGAAGGCGCGGCTTCCTGAATACGGAATTGAGCTGATCGAAATCCCCCGCAGGGAGTGCGGCGGCGAGGCCATCAGCGCCTCCCGGGTGCGCGCCCTGATGGAGGAAGAAAATCTTGAAGCGATCCGGCCGCTGGTGCCGGAGATCACCTACGAAACCATCCGCCGCATGCTGAACCTGCGGCACGATTAGGAGGACATACATGGCCTACATCCATCGCATGCAAAAGAGCCTGATTCAGGCATCCTTCTTTGCGCCCCGCGGGCGCACCCGCATCTACGACCTGGGCATGCAGATTTCCCAGCTGTACCTGAGCCCCTACGACAAGCTGATCGGCTTCATCGGAGACGCGGGCTCCGGCAAGAGCGCGCTGGTGCGCGGCATGTTCCCGGGTCTGGAGCTGACCAACGACGACGACGGCGTGAACGTGCGCCCGCTGCCGATCCTGGACGTGGGCGACGTGCGCGGCTTCTACACGCCCCACACCTACCACCTGGACATCCGCTTCGAGACCGGCTTCACCCAGCCCCACATCCTGGCCGACGCGATCATGGAGGCCATCAATCTGGGCAAGCGCGTGATCGTGGAGCACTTCGACCTGATCTATCCGCTGCTGCCCCGCAACGCAGACCTGATGATCGGCGTGGGCGAGCAGATCATCATCAGCCGCCCGACCATGTTCGGCCCGGAGCCGGAGGAGTTCGTCAACAACGTACATAAGTCGCTCCCCTACCGCCTGATGGCCCACACTGCGGAGGACCTGTGCGAGATTCACATGGATCCCGACCTGGTCTCCAGCTGCAAGCACGACGACATCCACCACGGCTTCATCCTGGACTTTCAGGATCGCCCGCCGCAGATCGACCTGTTCGAGCTGGAGCGGCGCGTCAACGAGGACATCGCAAAGGATCTGCCCGTGCACTATGCGGACGAATCCCACATCGCCGTGGGCGACTACATCCACGAGTGCAGCGGCCCGCGCACCCACGTTTCCTCCACCGGCAAGATCACCGGCTTCAGGCTCTGCCCCGAGATCGTCTACGACAACCAGCAGAAGCGCTATCTGCTGATCGGCTTCATCGGCGAGAACTCCCAGCAGAACCTGGAGGACCTCCGGAACAGAACCCGCTTCTGATCCGGCAAGCTTTGTTTCCCGCAGCCCGGAGGGCTGTATGTCGCGCGAAGAAGCGCGGCAGATATTGGCAAGAACCCGCAACAAACACAAAGGAGTGTAACAATGAAGAAGAAGGTTCTGGTTATCGGCGTAATCGGAGCGGACGTGCATGCGGTGGGCAACAAGATTCTCTACCACGCATTCACGGAGGCCGGCTTCGACGTCGTCAATCTCGGCGTGATGGTGTCCCAGGAGGAGTACATCGCCGCGGCCATCGAGGCCAATGCGGACGCCATCGTCATCTCCTCCCTGTACGGTCAGGGCGAGCTGGACTGTCGCGGCATGCGCGAGAAGTGCGACGAGGCTGGTCTGAAGGGCATCCCGCTGCTGGTGGGCGGCAACATCGTCATCGGCAAGCAGAAGTTCGAGGATGTGGAGAAGCGCTTCAAGGAAATGGGCTTTGACCGCGCCTTCCCGCCGAACACCGCGCCTGAGACGACCATTGCGGCCCTGAAGGAGCTGCTGCACATGGAGGATGAAGAGGCATGAAACCCGTTCTGCTGATTGATTTCGGCAGCACCTACACGAAAGTGACCGCCGTGGACCTGGAGGGCGAGCGCCTGCTGGGCACGGCAGATTCCTATACCACGGTTCAGACGGACGTTGGCGAGGGTCTGGAGAACGCGCTGCGCAAGCTGGAGACGATCACGGGGCATCTGGAATACGAGGCCCGCTACGCCTGCTCCTCGGCAGCCGGCGGACTGCGCATGATCACCAGCGGCCTGGTTCCCGAGCTCACCGCCGAGGCGGCGCGCCAGGCGAGCCTGGGCGCGGGCGCAAAGGTGCTGAAGGTGTACTCCTTCCAGCTCACCGAGGACGACGTGGACGAGATCCTGTCCATCAACCCGGACATCTTCCTGCTGGTGGGCGGCACCGACGGCGGCAACAGCGAGTGCATCCTGCACAACGCGAAGATGCTGGCCTCCGCGCAGTTCGACTTCCCGGTGGTCATTGCGGGCAACCGCTCCGCCGCCCGGGAGTG
>CAMBWJ010000023.1 GCA_945871545.1 uncultured Clostridia bacterium
CATCGCCACGACGGTCATCTGCCTGGCGACGCAGCTGCACGCCATCGCCACAGGCAACATGACGCCCTCGTTCCGCGTGGCGGACGGCGTCGTGCGGCCGGTCTACCTCTATTGCGTGGACATTTCGGAGTTCGTGGTCGGCAAGCTGCGCGACCGCGGCAGCCTCGCGGTCAAGTCGTTCGTGGGCAATGTGCAGGATTTCCTCGTGCACGTGGACCGCGGCACGAGAGGGTGAGCTTGCCCGCCCGGCGTCCCTGTGGTATAATCGAAGGAAAGACACAGACAGGAGATTGAAGCGATGAGCGGTTACCCCAAGGTTGTCGCCGTGGTGGGCACGAACGCCTCCGGCAAGAGCGCGCTGGGCGTGCGTCTGGCGAAGCGCTATGGCGCGGAGATCATCTCCGCCGATTCCCGACAGGTCTTTCGCGGGCTCGATCTGGGTAGCGGCAAGATCACGCCGGAGGAGATGCAGGGCGTTCCGCACCACCTGATCGACGTGCGCGAGCCGAACGAGTTCTTCTCCATGGCGGACTTTCAGCGCATGAGCTACGCCGCCATCGACGGCATCCTCGCGCGCGGCAAGGTTCCAGTCCTGGTTGGCGGCACGGGGCTGTACATCGCCTCCGTCACCGAGGGCTACGTCATGAGCGACCGCATGCCCGACCTAGCCTACCGCGACGAGCTGGAGCAGAAGTCCACGCCGGAGCTGTACGCCATGCTCACCGCGCTCGTACCGGACGTGGAGGTGGACGCGAAGAACCGCAACCGCGTGATGCGCATGCTGGAGAAGATTCACGACGGCGACGACCACCGCCCCCACAACGAGCCCCGCTACGACTGTCTGAAGCTGGGCGTGACCTGGGACCGGGAGACGCTGAAAGCGCGCATCGACGAGCGCCTCGAACGCCGCATGCAGCAGGGCATGGTGGACGAGGTGCGCGCGCTCATGGAAAACGGCGCAAGCACGGAGTTTCTGTACAAGCTGGGCCTGGAATACCGCTTCATCAGCCAGTACATCACCGGCGAGATCGAAACCGAGGAGGAGATGTGCGCGCAGCTCAGCCTTGCCATCAAGCGCTTCGCCAAGCGCCAGATGACCTGGTTCCGCCGGGACAGGGAGATCCGCTGGCTGGACATGGGCGGCGATCCCGTGGCGGAGGCTTCGGCGATGATCGAAAATTTCCTGAACATTTAACTTTCCCCCGCATATTTTTGTGCGGGTTTTTTCATCAATTGCATTGAATAATCGCCTGCATAGGGCTATAATATATCCATTCGATCCTGCATACGGAGGGGAAATGAATGAGAAAATTCAGAATCGGCATTGATGTTGGGGCAACCAATACCAAAATCGGCCTGTTTGACCGTGAAATGAACCTTCTGGACTCTGCAAGCACGCTCACGGATCAGGAAGCAGATCTTCCGATGCTGATGGACTTCATCGAAGCGCTGGTGCGCCGCATGCTTCAGCGCAACAGCATCACCGTCGATCACCTGCTGGGCGTGGGCACCGCATTTCCTTCCTACATCGACTACAAGGCCGGAATCGTGGTGGAGACGGGCAACATCATCGCCCTGACCAACGCCCCGGTGCGCGACCTTCTGGAGGAGCGCCTGGGCGTGCGCATCGTGCTGGACAACGACGCAAACCTGGCTGCGCTGGCGGAGCACCGCCTGGGCGCGGGCATCGGCCAGGAAAACATGATCTACGCGGCGCTGGCCACCGGCATCGGCGGCGGCCTGATCCTCAACGGCAGGCTCTACCGCGGCGTACACGGCATGGCGGGCGAGATCGGCCACATGTTCATCTCCGATTCCACCGGCTATTCCTGTCCCTGCGGCGTGACCGGCTGCGTGCAGTCCATCGCCTCCGGCGCGTACATGGCCCAGTACGCCACCGACCGCATCAAGGAGGGCGAGGACAGCTCCATCCTGAACTACGCCGGCACCCTGGCCGGCATCGACATGGAGGCCGTGGGCAAGGCCCTGCGCGGCGGCGATCCGCTGGCGCTGGAGGTCGTCTCCCGGGGCGCGGAGTACCTGGGCCGCATGTTCCATTCCCTCAATCAGATCTTCGACATCGACTACTTCGTCTACGGCGGCGGCGTGGCCAAGCTGGGCAGCCCCTTCATCGATCGCGTGGTGGCGGCCTACCGGCGCTATTCCATCAACGACGCGCGCCATCCCGCGCAGTTTGTGCCCGCCAAGTTCGGCAATCAGGCCGGAATGTACGGCGCGGCGCTCCTGATTACGGATGAAGCCTGACTTCCGCACAAAGAACCATATCCTGACGCCGCCGGACTGCTCGCTGCATCCCGGCGCGTTTTGTCTGCCGGAGACGAAGCGCGTGACCATCAGCGGCGCTCCTGCGTGGCTGCGCGGCATTCGTGCGCTGTTCGTCAGCGACGTGCACCTGCGCCCGAGCATCTCCGACGCGAAGCTGGGCGCGCTGATCGATGCCATCCGCAGCGCGCAGGCAGACCTTCTGCTGCTGGGCGGCGACTACGCCGAGGCGGACGAGGACTGCGCGCGCTTCTTTCAGGCACTTTCCGCCTGCGATTTTCCCCTGGGCGCGTACGCCGTTCCCGGCAACAACGATCCCCGGGAGACGCAGGTTCTCGCCGATATGATGGCTCCGGCGAAGGTCACTCTGCTGAAGAACCGCTGCGCGCAGATCCAGCTGAAGGGGAACCGCCTGGAGATCGCCGGCTGCGACGACCACAAGTACGGCTCGCCCCGCACGAAGGGCCTGTTCGGTGACCGCGCGGGCTATCGCATCCTGCTGTCCCACTTTCCCGCAAAACCGGACTGCGCCTGCGAGCTGATGCTCAGCGGACACACCCACGCGGGGCAGTTCAACCTGCTGGGCCTGACCCCCTACTCCATCGGCTTCGAGCACAGGTTCCGCCATCTGGCCATACGTGGCCTGCACCGCTTTGACGGCATGCAGCTGCTGGTGGGCAACGGCATCGGTGTGAGCCGCCTGCCCCTGCGCGTCGGCGCATCGCCGCGCATCTATCTGCTGGAATTTGGCATCTGAGCCGCACATCAAAATCCGGAGCATTTCTGAATATGAAGCAAAACTGGAAACGGAAGTTCTTTACCATCGCGGCGGGACAGATGGCCTCGCTGATCGGCAGCTCTGCGGTGCAGTTCGCGCTGATCTGGTGGATCGCCAGCGAGACGGCCTCGGTGACGCTGATGGGCCTGTCCGGCATCGTGGCCTTCCTGCCTGCGGCGGTCCTGAGCCCGGTGGCGGGCATCGCGGCCGACCGCTACTCCCGCAAGGCCATTTGCATATTTTCCGACCTGTTCATCGGCGCGGTGGCGGCGGTCTTCGCGCTGCTGCTGTGGCACTTCGAGCTGCCGGTATGGACGGCGCTGCTGATCCTGTTTCTGCGCAGCGTGGGCAACACCTTTCAGCAGCCCGCCATACAGGCGCTCATCCCCCAGTTCGTGCCCCAGGAGGAGCTGATGCGGGTGGGCGGCTGGAACCAGATGATGAGCTCCGGCTCCTTCCTGCTGGGGCCCGCGCTGGGCGCGGTGCTGTACGCGGCCTTTCCACTGCCGGTGGTGCTGCTGACCGACCTCGTCGGCGCGGTGCTGGCAAGCTCCCTGCTGGCGGCGGTGTCCATTCCTCCGATGCAGCGCGTACAGCGCGAGAAGCGCAGCTCCCTGCACGAGCTGCGCGAGGGCCTGCTGGTGTTCCGGGAGGATCGAAGGCTGGGGCTGATGATCGCGGCGGAGACGCTGAGCATGATCTTCATCCTGCCCATGGCCTCCTTCTATCCGCTGATGACCAGCGACTACTTCCACGCCTCCGCCTGGCACGGCAGCGCCGTGGAGATCGCCTACGCCCTGGGCATGATGGTTGCCGCCTTCCTGATGGGCAGCGTGATCAAGCCCCGCCGTCCGCTGTGGGCCGCCTATCTGGGCATGCTGGGCATGGGTGCAGCCTGCGCGGTCTGCGGAATTCTGCCGCCGCAGATGTGGGCCTGGTACGTGTTCACCCTCGCCTGCGCGCTGCTGGGCGCGTTCTGCAACGTGCACAACGTGCCGCTGGTCGCCTACATGCAGGCCACCATCCCCGGCGAGAAGATGGGCCGCGCCTTCGCCCTCACCGCGCTGATGTCCTCCATCGCGCTGCCGCTGGGCCTGGCCGTCTGCACGCCCATCGCAGAGCAGATCGGCGTGCACCGCTGGTTCCTGATCTCCGGCGTGGGCATCTGCCTGATTACCGTCCCCGCCATGCTGCTGCACCTGAGATTGGAGCGCCATAAATGAATACGTGAACGGCGGGGTGAGGGCACCCCGCCCTACGCTTTCGTTTGGAGACAAATCCTTCCGTTTCCCAAAAAGGAATGCCCCGGAGCAAAGCATGCTCCGGGGTCGGCTTTTGCGGTCAGTGGCCGCGGCGTCTGGCCTTCCTCTTCTCCTGACGAAGCTGGAACCTGCGCTCCGCTTCCTCCTCCGCGCGCTCTTTGCGATCGGACTTGCGCTGCGCGGCGCGCAGCTCCCGATCCAGCTGAAGGGCCTGTTGGGAGCGCGTGCCCACGCCGCCGGTTTCCCGGGCGGCCTGGCGCTGGCGGCGCTTGGGGTTGACCGCCATGGGGCTGCGGGTCGCATCCTCCACGGCGGGCGAGTAGCGCAGGCGAGGAAACTCCCTCTGCACCCACTCCAGCACCTCGATCTCGCTGGGCTCCGGCCCAACCACCTGCCGGGCGACGCTGAGCCTGCCGTTCTCGCGGCGCTCCACCAGTATCGCGTAAAAGGGATCGTCGAAATAGACCAGAATGGTGACCGACATACTGCATTCCTCCTGTGTGCCGGCGGTTTTGATTCGGATCGGCGGACGACCCCACAGGAGGGAGGGTTACTGATGGCGGCAAGCCGCCACGTCCGGACTACCTACCGGACCGTGTTTTTCCAATCCGCTCCGGCAGCTCTATTGTAGCAGAAATCCCCCCCGCCTGTAAACCGCTCAGTCGCACACGCCCAGCTTGAGCACCTGGCCCGGGAAGATCAGGTTGGGATTGGAGATCTGGTTGATGGAGGCGATGCGCCGCCAGTTCAGATCGAAGCGCTGGGCGATGGCGGACAGGCTGTCGCCCTTGCGCACGGTGTAGCTGTCGCAGCAGGGATAGGGCACCGAGGCATCCACCCGCAGGTACAGCCGCTGTCCGGGCAGGATCAGGTCGGGGTTTGGGATGTCGTTGATCTTCACGATGGAATCCACGCTGGTGCGGAACAGCCGCGCGATGCCGCTGAGGGTGTCGCCGTAGGCCACATTGATGCAGATCAGCTTGGTGCGCGCAGGTTCCCCCTCCTCCGGTGGCGTGGGCAGCACGATCTCCGCCTTCAGCATGCCCGAGGTGAAGCGGCTCACCGGCACGCTGGCGCAGGGGCAGTTGGGATCCTCCAGATCGGTTCTGTACTGCCATCCCACCCAGCCCTTCCAGGGGGAATTGCCCGCCTGGGGATACTCCGCGTCGCTCTCGTCGATCACCCACAGCGGATAGCGCTCGGCGATGCTGCGGTTCCACAGCAGGTTGGCGCTCTGCGCGTCGGTGTAGACCGCGGGCGCGACCCCCGTGGCGCTCTCCACCGCCTGAAGAAAGGCCAGTGCGATGCGGTTCGCCTCGTCGATGCCCAGGCCGTTCAGCGTCTCGAACAGCATCGCGGGGCGCAGCGCGGAATCGTAGCCGGAGATCGCCTGCACGAAGCTCTGGGCCTGCTCTCGCGCTCCGGCCTCGTCCTCTGCGGTGAGGTAGTGGTAGAAGCCGATGCGCAGGCCGTTCTCCCGGGCGTTCTCCACCAGCTGATTCAGCCGCGCGTCGGTGTAGTCGTCCCCGGCGGTGGCCCGCAGCACCGCCGCGCCGATTCCCTGGTTTTTGTAGGCCGCAAAGTTGGCGGCGGTGGCGAATTCGTTCACGGTCACGCCCTCAAAGAGGATCTCTCCCCTGGGTGGCAATGATTTGGCCATACCCTCACATCCTTCCTGCCTGCGATTCTATGTCCTCCCGCCGGGAATTAGCACCCGCATGGTGGAAAACGAACGCGCATAGCCTGAACCGAGCGAGGGGGGAGGGCATGTGAGGGAAGATGTTCGCCTGCGGGTGATGCAGGCGGCGGAACACATCCTGGAGACCGGGGCCACGGTGCGCGCCTGCGCGGGCAGCTTCGGCGTGAGCAAGACCACCATCCACAAGGACATGCGCGAGCGCCTGCCGAAGATGGACGCCGATCTGAGCAGGCGCGTGGACGCGGTGCTCCAGAGGAACCTTCAGGAGCGGCACCTGCGCGGCGGCGAGGCGACCCGCAGAAAGTACAGTGAGCTGCGGGAGCAGGACGGTTCTCCGGAGTGAACATTTGAAGGAACGACGTGCGCTGGGGCGGCCTGCGGGGTCGCCCGTTTCCATTGAAGAAAAGGACGCTCCCTCCCCCAAAATCGCATAGCAGGGTGCGCAGCGAAAAATCCCGCCGCGCACCCTTTTCCCCCGGGGTCATAGTATGCAGCGTGGGCACGAAGCCCACACTCTGACCCGAGGAGGTATGAACATGTCGTTTTACAGCTACAAGAACTGCAATTCGGAAGCCTGTCCCGGCAACGTGAGCGGCAACATACTCACCGGCCTGAACAAGAAGGTCTGCATTCAGGTCAAGAACGTCTACGATTCCTGTCTGAGCCAGCAGCAGCTGGATAACCAACGCGTGGTCATCGAGAACATCGTGCCCGTGCTGCCCAACAGCTGCGGCTGCAACTGCAACGTCAACACCAGCGGCTGCCGGTGCAGCTGCCATGAGAATGTGTGCACCTGCTCCTGCTCCAGCTGCAACGCCGGAATCAGCCACGCAGAGGCCGTGGAGAACGCCGAAAACAGCCCCTGCCCGCTGCCCCAGCCCTGCGGCGCGTGGACCTTCGAGAGCTGCCGCAGCTCCACCACCAAGGGCACCATCTCCAACCTGAACATCGAGCGCATGTGCGACCGGCCCCAGTTCGCCCGGGTGCGCTGCAGTGTGGAGGTCCCCGTGGACGTACTCTTCGTCGACCAGCGCTGCCAGGAGTGGATGGGCCAGACCCGCATCTGCGTCGACCGCGACGTGCTGCTGTGCATCCCGGAGGACTCCATCATCCCCTTCACCCTCGAGAGCCTCGTGAGCGCGATTTGCGTGTCCGGCACTTACATCGGCAACTGCACCTTCGAGATCACCATCTGCGTCACCATCGTCCTGAAGGTGCTCGCGGAGGTGGACATCATGGTTCCCACATACGGCTTCTGCGAGGCGCCCCCCTGCGAGGAATTCGCAGAGAACGTCTGCGACGAGTTCTTCTCGCTTCCGCTGTTCCCCCAGTCCTCCTGTGCCTTTGAAGAGGTGGGCGGCGCAAACCACGTCGGCTCCAACGGCGCGACGGCCACCGCCGCCACCGGCGGCAGCTACGCCTGCGGCGCCTGTGCAAACGGCGGCAAGGCCGCGACGGCCTCCACCTGCTCCCACTGCGGCACCACCTGCCTCTCCGGTCAGGGCTCGCTGTGCCCGCGCTGCGGCTGCACCATGACCAGCGTCAGCTGATCCCCATCAAAAATGCGGCCGGAAAGCACGCTTTCCGGCCGCAGCAAAATCCCGCATGGGTCGCATTTGCCGATTCCAAAGCCGCCCATCCCGCCTTTGGGTGGGCTTGATATAGGCGCCGGCACGAATTTACGCCAGGAACCTACGAAAGCCGCCGGCGCCGCTGCCGCTTAACTCTGGGACGTTGCGGTTGCGCCGATGACCAGCACCGGTTCTTCCTCCGTCTCCGGCGCATAGCGCTCGTCGATCATCTGCTGGATGCCGACGATGCAGGCGGCCATGTCGTCCCGTGCGAGGCCGGTGGCCCTGCCCTCGCGATAGGCGCTGGCGTATTCCTCAAAGGCCGCCTCAAAGGCCTCGGTCTGTTCACTGCTGAGCACCGCGCTGGAGGCGCCGAAGCCGTCGACGAGGGCGGTGTTGAGCGCGTCCACGGCGGCGTACTCCGCCTTCAGGCTGGGAATCAGCTTGTTGCGCACGTCCACCGAGGGATCGTCCACGCGGGCGAACAGATCCGTCATGACGATCATGTGCTGGAACGTCTGCTCCTGAATCTGCGCCCGCGCGCCTGAATACCGCTTTTGAATATTCGCGCGCATATAGATGCTTATGCACAGGGCGACGGCCAGCGCGATTACCGCGCCGAGCAACACGTATTTGATCGGTATCCGGCGCAGTTTTTTCCACCATTCTGCCAGCTTCCCCTTCATGGAATTCAAGCTGAAACCCCCCTCTTTGGTTGAATACATAAATGTATATGCAGAATATTGGCTGTATATACATCAGAATATACGACAATTTATGCGCAATTCCTGCATGAAACTTTTGAAATAAATGTATATATACATGGTATATTCGCCTGTATTTTCGCACAATTTATGCATTGCGTGTTTTTTCGGGCGCATTCGACGCACAATTTCGCCAAGATTCGACGGCGATCGTTGTATTTTCGCACAGGGCCTGCTATAATGAAAGAAAAAAATCCGAGGGGAGAATTGGCATGCGTTACGCGGAGTTTTGTGGGCGGCAGACCGCCGTCATCGCGCTGGGAACGATGGATTTCGGCGGAAAGATTGAGGAGAGCCGCGCCCGGGAGTTCATGGACGCCTACGTGGAGATCGGCGGCAACTTCATCGACACCGCCCGCATCTACGGCGACTTTGCACGGAAGATTCAGGGCGGCAGCGAGCAGGTGATCGGCCGCTGGATGGAGGACCGGCGCTGCCGTGAGAGGATTGTGCTGGGCACGAAGGGCGGACACCCCGACCCCGCGACCATGCACACGGGCCGCCTGAGCCGGGGCGAAATCCTGGACGACATGCGCCGCAGTCTGGACAACCTGCGCACGGACTGTGTGGACGTGTACTGGCTGCACCGGGACGATCCCTCCCGGCCGGTGGAGGACATCCTGGAGAGCCTGACCGCGCTTGTGGAGCAGGGCATGACCCGCTATGTGGGCGTGTCCAACTGGCGCACGGAGCGCATCGTCGAGGCCAACGCCAGCGCCGCACAGCACGGTCTGGTGAAGCTCTGCGCCAACCAGCCCCAGTTCAGCCTGGCCCGGCAGGTGGTTGTGGAGGATGACACCCTCTGCCAGATGGACGGCGAGACCTACGCCATGCACGTCAGGGAGAACCTGCCCTGCGTGTGCTTCTCCTCCCAGGCGAAGGGCTTTCTGTCGAAGCTTGCACAGGGCGGCGAGGCGATCCTGCCCGACAAGGCCCGCAGGCGCTATCTCTGCGAGGAGAACCTTGCTGTGTTTGAGCGCTGCCGGACGCTGTCCGCACAGACCGGCTACTCGGTCAACGCCATCGCCCTGGCCTGGCTCACCAGCCAGCCCTTCCCCACCTTCCCCATCGCGGGCGTGAGCAAAATGGAGCACATCGACGCCCTGCGCGAGGCCGGGGACGCGATTCTGACTGCGGAGCAGCGCGACGGCCTGCGCAGGCTGTGAGCACAGAATTAACCCACTTGCGTTGACAAACAACGTGTTTTGTGCTAGATTGATCGTGAGTGCATAGGGTTTGTTTCCTATGCCGATTCAGCTGATTATTTGAAAGGAATGATACCAATGAGCAAGCTCATCGGCGCAGCGGTCATCGGCCAGTCCGGCGGCCCCAGCTCTGTCATCAATGCCTCCGCCTACGGCGCAATCAAGACCGCCCTGGAGTGCGAAGAAATCACCAACGTCTACGGCATGTGCAACGGCATCGTCGGCCTGCTGAACGACAACCTCATCGACATGGGCAAGGAAGATCCGGACGAGCTGGCCCTGATGAAGTACACCCCCTCCTCCGCGCTGGGCTCCTGCCGCTACAAGCTGGCCGACCCCGATGTGGACGAGACCGACTACATCAAGATCCTGGAGATGTTCAAGAAGTACAACATCCGCTACTTCTTCTACAACGGCGGCAACGACTCCATGGACACCTGCAACAAGATCTCCAAGTTCATGCTGCGCAACGGCTATGAGGTTCGCTGCATGGGCATCCCGAAGACCATCGACAACGACCTGGCCGGCACCGACCACTGCCCCGGCTTCGCGTCCGCAGCCAAGTTCATCGCCACCTCCGTCATGGAAGTGTACCGCGATTCCACCGTGTACGACACCGGCATGATCACCATCATCGAGTGCATGGGCCGTCACGCCGGCTGGCTGACCGCCGCCGCCGCGCTGGCCAATGCCTGCGGTCAGGGCGCAGACCTGATCTACCTGCCGGAGATCGACTTCGACATGGACAAGTTCACCGCCAAGGTCAAGGAGATCTACGCCGCGAAGAAGAAGTGCCTGATCGTGGTGTCCGAGGGCATCCATGACAAGGACGGCACCTTCATCGCCGAGTACGCCAACAAGAACGCCGCGAAGGACGCCTTCGGCCACACCCAGCTGGGCGGCCTGGCAGCCTATCTGGCCAACTACATCAAGGAGCAGACCGGCGCGAAGGTTCGCGGCATCGAGCTTTCCCTGCTGCAGCGCTGCGCGGCACACTGCGCCTCCCAGACCGACATCGACGAGTCCTTCGCCTCCGGCAAGGCCGCCGTTGACAATGCGGTCGCAGGCGTCACCGACAAGATGGTCGGCTTCGAGTGCACCCGCGAGAACGGTAAGTACACCTGCAACACCAAGCTGTTCGACCTCACCATCGTTGCCAACACCGAGAAGAAGGTTCCCCTCGAGTGGATCAACGAGACCGGCGACGGCTTGAACCAGGGCTTCATCGACTACTGCCTGCCGCTGATCCAGGGCGAAACCAAGCTGACCAAGGTCAATGGTCTGCCCCGTTTCGTCAACCTGAAGAAGGTCAAGGCGGTCGCTCCCGAAGCGTAAGCACCAAAAATGACGAGGGCCTGTGCGTTTGCACAGACTCTCGTTTTTTATTCCGTGAAAATGTACTTCACGAAGTTGCCCTTGCCGTCGCCGGTGGTGATGACCACGTCGCCGTCGGACTTGACCACGCTGTCCATGATGGGATAGGCCGCGTTCGCCTTCACGTAGGCCTCCGGGCTCTCCGCCTCGACCTCGAGAAACTCCTTCTTGTCGTGGGCCTCGCCGCCGCATGGGTTGATCGTCTGTACCAGAACTTCATATTCTTTCATACTGCGCTCCGCCTTTCTGAAAACCTGATTTGATTCAATTATACACCATTTTTCGGAAAATCAAACCTGATGTGCTTCCAGAACAGGCGGAAATTGACATCTCTTCTGATTCCATGCTATAATCCCATCGGAGCCGCAAGGCTTCCCGGCAGGAAGGAAGAAGATGGCGCTTGGCTTTTACCCTCTTTTCTACAAAAGGGGGTGATGATCATGACCGATTACGAGATTCTCGCGATTGTTCTATTGATTGTCACTTTGGCGTTCTCCGTACATAACGGAAGTCACAAGTAAAGCAATAGCCGCCATCCAGCGCTGACTGGTCGGCGGCTCTTCTCATAACAGAGGGGAAAAGCTCAACCACAAGCGTCATCCCTTCCTGCCGTTATTATACCACACCGCCGCCCCGCCGTCAAGCTTTGCAGGATTGCCCATCGCAACCGAAATTTCACTTGCATTTGCGCGGGGTTCTGCTATAATGAAGGGGAACGTTGAAGGAGAAAGCCCCCTGAAACCGTCCAAAGAGAGTGCGGACACGGCTGCAAGCCGCGCGGCGGGTAAGGGTCGGCTCCGGACTCCCGAGTTCGCGGAGGAACCCGCAGGTAATTCCTGTGAAACTCCGCCGGGCGCTCCCGTTACAGGGCGCAAGAGCACCAAGCAAGGTGGTACCGCGAAGAAATGCTTCGCCCCTGCGAAATAGCAGGGGCGTTTTCTTTTGGTTCCCCACCAGAGCATAGGATATTGAGGAGGAAACACAAGCATGCTGGTCAGAAATCTCGTCTCCAAGCGCTACAAGGAAACCCCCGCAGACTGCCAGATCGCCAGCCAGGCGCTGATGATGCGCGGCGGCTACATCAAGCCCGTGGGCAACGGCATCTTCACCCTGTTCCCCATCACCAAGCGCATCACCACCAAGATCGAAAAGATCATCCGCGAGGAAATGGATCGCATCGGCGGTCAGGAAGTAATGTTCCCGGTGGCCATGCCCGCGAGCCTGTGGAAGGAGTCCGGCCGCTTCGACTCCATCGGCAGCGAGCTGCTGCGCTTCCAGGATCGCTCCGGCTCCGACATGGTGCTGGGCATGACCCACGAGGAGGCCTCCGTGCACTTCGTGCGCGACG
>CAMBWJ010000024.1 GCA_945871545.1 uncultured Clostridia bacterium
ATCGCAAGCGGCGACCAGTTCATCGACGATCAGGCCCGGAAGGACCGCATCGTGCGGCTGTTCGACGCCTCCGCCTGCGAGATGGAGGGCTGCGCCATCGCCCAGGTGTGCTTCATCAGCGGCGTGGACTGCGCCGTGATCCGGGCAATTTCCGACGCTTCCACCGGCAACCACGATGTGGAATACAAGCGATATATGCCCTTGGCGGCCGAAACCTCGGCCAGGGTCGTGTTGAAATTTCTGGAAAATCTGTAAAATTATGGATGAAGCGGGCCGCAAACGCCCGTTTCTTTCTTTTTCCTCTTGCAAAATGCCGGAATTGGCGCTATAATAGTCAAAGATGGTCAAAACATCGCCGGAGACGGCGGTCATTTGCCCGAAGGAAGGTGAAAACATGGCGCAGCTCAGCGATACGATTGAGCAATTTATCAAGGAACTGATGAGCGAGGACGCGCACATCGAGCTGCGGCGCAACGAGCTTGCGCAGCACTTCGGCTGCGCGCCGTCCCAGATCAACTACGTGCTGGCGACGCGCTTCTCGGTGGACCACGGCTATCTGATCGAGTCCAGGCGCGGCGGCGGCGGCTACGTGCGCATCGTGCGCATGCATCCCCGCCAGGAGGGCAACCTTCTGGACGCGCTGCTCAAGCGCGTGGGAAATTCCATCGACGAGGAAACGACGAACGCGATCATCGAGAATCTGGTGGACGCCAAGCTGGCCACGCCCAACGAGGCGGCGCTGATGCGCGCGGCCACCGGGCGCAACGCCCTGAGCCTGCCGGTGAGCGGCAAGGACGTGCTCCGGGCGGCGGTGTTCAAAAATATGCTGATTCAGGTGTTCCGCAATGCCGAGGAGGTGCTGGAAAAATGATGTGTGAGGAGTGCGGCGTGAATCCCGCAGTGTTTCACTTTGTGACCATAAGAAACGACGAGCGGACGGAGCGCAACCTCTGTCCGGCCTGCATGGCGAAGTACAAAAAGCAGCTGCCCGGCATCGACATCAAGAACCTTGCGGGCATTCTGAACAACCTGATCGACGGCAAGAAGGGCGCGGGCAAGGAGGAGGTCGATCCCGAGACCGAGGCGATCACCTGCGAGCAGTGCGGCATGACCTACGGCGAGTTCCGCAAGTGCGGCATGCTGGGCTGCGCGGCGTGCTACGACGCCTTCCGGGAGCCGATGACGGCGCTCTTGCAGCGCATTCACGGCAACACCCAGCACGCGGGGCGCGTCCCCGGCGGGGTGCACAGCGGGGTCTCCATCCGCATGAGCATCGACCGGCTGAAGCAGCAGCTGCAGCGGGCCGTGGCGGCGGAGGAATACGAGCAGGCCGCCAAGCTGCGCGATGCGATCCGCGCGCTGAGCGCCCAGCTGGAGCAGCGGGAGAAGGCTGTGCACGTTGCGCCGCCGGAGCGCATCGAGAGCTGGATCCATCCGGAGGGAGGCGACTTCCATGCGTGAGTACGTCTGCGCGCCGGATCAGGACGTGGTGATCTCCAGCCGCGTGCGCCTGTCCCGCAACTATCAGGATCTGCCCTTTTCGCCGAAGCTCACGCCGGAGTACGCCAACGAGGTGATCGACCGCACGGCGAAGTCAGTCTTCTCCAGCAAGCACGGCGCGTCATTCATGCTGCTGCGCATGAACGATCTGGAGAACGACGCGCGCAACCGCCTGGTGGAGCACCACATGATCAGCTACGACCTCCTGAAGTTTTCCAGCCGGTCTGCGGCGATGGTGTCCTCGGCGGGCACGGTCTCCGTGATGATGAACGAGGAGGATCACGTGCGCTTCCAGGGCCTGCTTCCGGGTTTGCAATTGGAGCGCAGCGCCGAGATGGCCCTGGGCCTGGACGAGAAGGTGGGTGAGGACTATCCCTTCGCCTTCGACACCCAGTGGGGCTTCCTGACGGCCTGTCCGGCGAACACAGGAACTGGCATGCGCGCCTGCGTGATCCTGCACCTGCCCGCGCTTGCACAGGCGGGCCAGATGGGCGCGGTGATGCAGTCCGTGGCGAAGCTGGGCCTGACGATTCGCGGCATGTACGGCAACGGCGCGGAGGCCCAGGGTCAGCTCTATCAGATGAGCAACGTG
This sequence comes from uncultured Clostridia bacterium, assembly GCA_945871545.1. Next base: position 2,093 of record CAMBWJ010000024.1, read on the forward strand.
GCCACCCTGGGCAGGAGCGAGGAGGACGTGATCCGTTCGCTGGTGGCTGCTACCGAGGAAATTGTAAATCATGAGCGCGCCATGCGCGAGAACGCCGAGAAGAAGGATATGCTTCAATTGCAGGACGCGCTGCTGCGCTCCTGGGGCGAGACGATGCACGCGCGGCTGATGAGTACAAAGGAATTCATGCGGCGGTATTCGGACATCCGCTATGCCGCCAGTCTGGGCTATCTGCATCTACCCATACCGGCGCTGGATCTCTTGATGATGGATCTGCAGCCGGGTTCGCTGGGCGTGCGCGCCGGACATTTGATCGGCGAGCGCGAGGCGGAGATTCTGCGCGCGAAGATTCTGCGCGAGGAGCTTTCCGCACTTTCCGGCGAGGAAACCTGACACCTGGGAGGAAATTCAATGGCATATTTTGCAAAGTTTACGGAGCGTGGACAGCGCGCGCTGATCGCGGCGCAGACCGAGGCTGCGCAGCTGGGTCGGGCCTATGTGGGCACCGAGCACCTGCTGCTGGGCGTGCTCACCGACTCCGGCGCGGCAGCGGGCATCCTGCGGGGCGTGACGCTGGACGGCGCGCGCAACGAGATCATCGCGATCCTGGGACGCGGCACCGACAGCATCGAGGGCAAGCAAATGGTGTACACGCCGCGCACCAAGAAGGTGATCGAGCAGAGCGTGCGGGAGGCGCGGGAGCTGAAGCAGAACTACGTCTCCGTGGAGCACCTGCTGCTGGCGCTGATGCGTGAGCGCGAGGGCGTGGCGGCCCACGTTCTGATTAAAATGGGTCTGGATCTGAACAAGGCCCGCGAGGAGCTGCTGCACATCCTGACCGGCGCGGACGACGGCGCTGCGCAGGGCGATGCTGAGGCGCAGGAGACGCCGATTCTGGATCAGTTCTCCCGCGACCTGACCGCAGCGGCCCGCAGCGGTGAACTGGATCCGGTGATCGGGCGCGAAAGGGAGATCGAGCGCATCGTGCAGATTCTCTCCCGCAGGCGCAAGAACAACCCGGTGCTCATCGGCGAACCGGGCGTGGGCAAGTCCGCCATCGTGGAGGGCCTGGCCCAGCTGATTGTGGAGGAGAACATCCCGGAGATTCTGCGCGGCAAGCGCGTGGTTTCGCTGGACCTTGCGGCCATGCTGGCGGGCGCGAAGTACCGCGGCGAGTTCGAGGAGCGCCTGAAGAACGCCATGGCCGAGATCAAGAAGAACGGCAACATCATCATGTTCATCGACGAGCTGCACACCATCGTGGGCGCGGGCGCGTCCGAGGGCGCGATCGATGCGGCGAACATCCTGAAGCCCATGCTGGCGCGCGGCGAGATTCAGTGCATCGGCGCGACCACGCTGGGCGAGTACCACAAGCACATCGAGAAGGACGGCGCGCTGGAGCGCCGCTTCCAGCCGGTGCAGGTGGGGGAACCCACCAAGGAGGAATCCGTGGCGATTCTGGCGGGCCTGCGCGACCGCTACGAGGCGCACCACCGCGTGCGCATCACCGACGAGGCCCTGCGCGCCGCCGTGTACCTCTCCGACCGCTATATCCCCGACCGCTGCCTGCCGGACAAGGCCATCGACCTGATCGACGAGGCCGCGTCCCGGGTGCGCATTCAGGCCTTTACCGCGCCGCCGGACATGAAGGAGCAGCAGCTGAAGCTCTCTGCGCTGAACAAGGAGACCGAGGAGGCCGTGGCCAACGAGGACTTTGAGACCGCCGCCCGCCTGCGTGACCGCAAGAAGGCGCTCCAGAACGAGATGGACGAGCGCCGCGCCGCGTGGGAGGAGAAGCTCAACAGCAAGATGGAGACCGTCGGCGAGGAGGAGGTCGCGCACATCGTGTCCATTTGGACCGGCGTGCCGGTGAGCAAGCTCACCCAGGACGAGGCCCAGCGGCTGATCCATCTGGAGGACACGCTGCACAGGCGCGTGGTGGGCCAGGAGGAGGCCGTGAAGGCGGTCGCCCGGGCGGTACGCCGCGCAAGGGCAGGCCTGAAGGACCCCAACCGCCCCATCGGCTCGTTCATCTTCCTCGGCCCCGCGGGCGTGGGCAAGACCGAGCTGTGCAAGGCGCTGGGCGAGGCGCTCTTCGGCGACGAGGACAGCCTCATCCGCATCGACATGAGCGAATATATGGAGAAGCACTCCGTCTCCCGTATGATCGGCTCCCCGCCCGGCTACGTGGGCCACGAGGAGGGTGGCCAGCTCACCGAAAAGGTGCGCCGCAAGCCCTATGCCATCATCCTCTTCGACGAGGTGGAGAAGGCCCATCCGGACGTGTTCAACCTGCTGTTGCAGATTCTGGAGGACGGCCGGCTCACCGACGGCCAGGGCCGCGTGGTGGACTTCAAGAACACTGTCATCGTCATGACCAGCAACGCGGGTGCGCACACCATCAAGAAGCAGCGCGCGCTGGGCTTCGGCGGTCAGGAGGACAGCGAAAAGACCTACGACGCGATGCGCGAGAACATCATGGACGAGGTGCGCCAGATCTTCCGCCCGGAGTTTTTGAACCGCGTGGACGAGATCATCGTGTTCCACGCCCTCACCGAGACCGAGATCGACCAGATCGCGCGGCTGCTGCTGGATCAGGTGTGCCTGCGCCTGGAGGATCGCGGCATCCAGTTGGAGGTGGGCGAGGAGGCCCTGCGGCTGATCTCCAAGGCCGGTTACGACCTGAAGTACGGCGCGCGGCCGCTGCGCCGGGCCATCCAGCGCCTGGTGGAGGACGCGCTGAGCGAGGAGATCCTGCTGGGCGACGTGCGCCTGGGCGATAAAGTGCTGGCCAGCGTGGAGGACGAGAAGCTCAAATTCACTGCCGTGCCGGAGCAATCTGCATTGGAGCCTGCGCCGGTGGAATAAAACCAAATCACGCAAAGAGGGACGCATCCGTGCATCCCTCTTTTTCTATCCCAAAATGCGGCTGATGAACCCGCCGGGGCTATACCGCACCTCGGCGCTCTCCATGCCGGTGAGCAGCGTGCCGCTCTCGTAGAGCAGTTTGTGGCGTGGCAGCACGCTGTAACGGCAGGATTCTCCCTTGGTTTCCGGGTCGGCCCAGACGATCACGCTGCCCGCCTCCGCGCTGAGGATCGCGGCAACCTCGCTGCCCGCCTCCGTCTTGCGCAAAATCAGGTACTCCGCTTCGCTGTCCCGGGCGGTGAAGGCCAGCGCAGGCGCGCCGTCCTCGCCGCTGAGCAGCGTGAGATCATCCACCGTCTGCGGCGCGTCCCAGAGCGTGGAGGTTTCGCTGGGAAGCTGTCCCTCCCGGAACCACTCCGTCTGCACATAGGCCTCCGGGGTGTTGGCGGCGGCCAGCAGCACCTGGTCGTATAGATTCAGCGCCTCGCGGTCGATCCTCGCGGGAACCAGACCCTCCGGGGCCTCGAAGGGCGCGCCGGACAGCTCTGCTGCACCGAGCAGCGCGGCGCAGAGCCGGGCGGGGTAGCTGCTGCCCCCGGCGTAGTCCGGCATGGCGTGCTCCCCGTCGGGGGAATCGTAGCCCATCCACACTGCCACCGCCAGCTCCGGCGTGTAGCCCACGGTCCAGATGTCCCGGTTGCCGCCCTCCGCCTCGCCCACGGTTCCGGTCTTGCCCGCCACGGGCACGCCCACGGAGGCAAGCGCCTTGGCGCTGCCGCTGGAGGCGGCGGTCTGGAGCATGTCGGTCACGAGGAAGGCGGTCTGGGGACTCACCGCGCGCTCGTCCGGGATGCCGGCTTCGTAGAGCAGCTTTCCGTTTGCATCGGTGATGCGCCGGATGGCGTGGGGCTCCACGCGCGTTCCGCCGTTTGCGAGGGCGCAGTAGGCCGCGCAGAGACGCGCCGGGGACACGCCGTAGGTCATCGAGCCCAGCGCCAGCGAGAGGTTCACGTCCTGGGCCGCCAGCGGAACGCCGAAGGCGGCGATGGCGTTGCGCACGCTCTGGATGCCAATCAGGTCGGCCAGATCCACCGTGGCCACGTTCAGCGAGCGCGACAGCGCCTCCCGCAGCGTCACGGTGCCGTAGTAGTTGCCGCCCACGTTGCCGGGCAGGTACTTCCCGGCGAACTCCCGCTGCACGTCCTGCACCATGGAGCAGGGCAAGAAATGGTGGTTCTCGATGGCGGCGGCGTAGGTGGAGACGGGCTTGATGGCGGAGCCGGGCTGTCGCTGCATCTGCGTGGCGCGGTTCAGGCCCCGCTGCACCTCGTACTCCCTTCCGCCCACCACGGCGGCGATCTCGCCGCTTGAAGTGTCCATGGCGATTAGCGCCGCCTGCACGGGCGTGCCGTCGTCGGCGGGATCGGGGAAGTTCGCGCCGTTTTCAAAGAGCGCGTCTGCGCTGGCCTGCAGCGAAGCGTCCAGCGCGGTGTAGATGTGCAGTCCGCCGGAGAGAACCTCCTCCGCGTCCGCATCCAGCGCGTCCATGGCCTCCTCCAGCACCAGATCCATGTACCAGCTGTTCGCGCTCTGCTCCGGCTCGGCCAGCTTCAGATTCAGCGGCTCCGCCTTCGCTGCCGCGCACGCTTCCTCGCCGATTGCCCCGGCTTCCAGCATCGCGTCCAGAATGCGGTTCCGCCGGGCGAGGGCGTTTTCCGGGTTCAAATGGGGCGCATAGTTCGTGGGGGACTTGATGACCCCGGCCAGCAGCGCACCCTCCGCAAGTGTGAGTTCGTCAACGTCCTTCCCGAAGTAGGCCCGGGCGGCACTGCCGACGCCGTATGCGCCGTTTCCAAAGTACACCGTGTTCAGATAGGCCTCCAGAATCTCGTCCTTGCTCATCACGCGCTCCAGCTTGCGCGCCAGGTACGCCTCCTGCACCTTCCGGGACAAGGTCTTTTCGCTGCTCAGGTGGGTGAGCTTGATGAGCTGCTGGGTGATGGTGGACGCGCCCTGCTCCAGAGAGAGGGTGGTCAGGTCGTGCCAGAGCGCGCCGAAGATGCGCTTCACATCCACGCCGCTGTGGCTGTAGAAGCGCTGATCCTCCGCAGTCAGAAAGGCCGCAATCACCTCGTCGGGCACCTCATCCAATCGCACGGAGCTGCGCGGCTGCACGGCGCTGAGCGCACCCACGCGCGCGCCCCGTGCGTCAAAGACCGTGGTGCTCTCCGGGCGGGTGCGGATGCGCTCCAGATCCAGCTGCTGCCAGTTGGGGACGTCCAGCTGCCAGACCAGCAGGCCCAGCAGCAGCACCAGCGCGACGATCGCGCCTGTCCAGATCCACCTGCGCACGGCGATTCCTCCCTTCCATAGCATTCAGTCTTGCCGGTTTCGGCAGGTTTTAGTCCCCATCCCCGGTAATTTCAGGAAATTGTCGGACGATTCCGCCGATTCGACAAAGGTCGAACTTTTTCATGGAAGGATGTGACAGCGCGGCTGTGGAATATAGGGTGCGCAAGGAGGGTGATTGCATGCTGGATTATGAGAAAACCCGCCAGACGCTCACGGTGCGGCTCAGCGAGGACCTGGACCACAGCGCCGCGTCCCGGCTCCGGCCGGAGCTGGACGCGCTGCTGAAGGATCCTTCGATCCGCCGCCTGGTGCTGGATCTGAAGCAGCTTCGATTCATGGACAGCTCGGGCATCGGGCTGATCATCGGGCGGTACAAGCTGCTGGAGCGACGGGGCGGCAGCGTGGCGGTGATCAATGCCGACGCGCGGGTGGATCGTATCTTTGAGATGTCGGGCCTGTATCAGATCGTGGATCGGATGGCGTAAGGGAAGGAGCGCTTATGCAGAACATCAATGAAATGCGGCTGGACTTTCCGGCCATACCCGAGAACGAGGGCTTTGCGCGCATGGTCATCAGCGCGTTTCTGGTGCCGCTCAATCCCACCATCGAGGAGATGGCCGACGTGAAGACCGCGGTTTCCGAGGCGGTGACCAACGCCATCGTGCACGGCTACGCCCACGCCCAGGGCACGGTGCGGCTGCACGCGATTTGTCGGGAGGACGGTCTGGTGGTGGTGGACGTGAGCGACAGGGGCTGCGGCATTGCGGATATTGACCGGGCGCGGCAGCCCTTCTACACCACGGCGGAGGGCGAGGAGCGCAGCGGCATGGGCTTTACGGTGATGGAGAGCTTCATGGATCGGGTGGAGGTGCAGTCGGCGGTGGGACACGGCACCACGGTGCGGCTGGCGAAGCAGCTGAATGTGCGCGAAGACAGCTTTGCGCGACGGGCCTGAATGCGGAAGCCTACGACGGAAATCTTGAAAAACTCGAGCGCGCCCGGGCGGGAGATCGACGGGCGCGGGAGGAGCTGGTGGAGGAGAACCTGCCGCTGGTGCACTTCGTGCTGCGCCGCTTCCGGGACCGGGGCGCGGAGTACGAGGATCTGTTTCAGTACGGCTGCATGGGATTGCTAAAGGCCATCGACCGCTTCGATTCCTCGGTGGGTACGCGCTTTTCTACATACGCTGTCCCGGTGATTCTGGGCGAGGTGCGGCGCTTTCTGCGGGACGACGCGCCGGTGCACGTCTCCCGGGCCATTCACGACGATGCGCTGCGCATCGAGCGCTTCCGGGAGAGCTTCCTGCGGGAGCATGTGCGGGAGCCGACCGTGGACGAGCTCGGCGCAGGCACGGGCCTCGATCGGGAGGCTGTGGTGCTGGCGCTGAATGCAAGGCGGGACGTGCGCTCACTGTACGAACCCGTGGGCGGCGATGGCGAGCTGCGGCTGATGGACGTGATCGGGGAGGAGAGCATGGGAGAGGTGGACAGGAGGCTGCTGCTTGCGGAGTTGCTGAAGGAGCTGAGTCCGCAGGAGCGCACGATCATCACGCTGCGCTACTTCCGGTCGAACACCCAGAGTGAGATCGCGCAGGTGCTGGGCGTGTCTCAGGTGCAGATTTCCCGGCTGGAGCGGAAGATTCTGAATCGAATGCGCGCCCGCGCGGAGGGCGAGTGAGCGCTGCGCGGCAATGATCCCCGGCGAAGCCTGATCGGAGCATGAAAAGAAGCCGCATTGCAAATGCGGCTTCTTTGATGGGCTGAACCGCCCATTTGAAGGGTGATCCGGCTCTCTGTTTACTTCTCGATGATCTTCGTCAGCAGCTGGTTGCTGCGCTTGAGGAAGTCCACCATGCGGTCGGCCACCAGCGGCTGGCGGGCCATCTCGGCAAGGTCGGCCACCTGGGCGCAGATCGCCTGGATGTCCTCGCCGTCCTCGGCCTTCTCCAGCCACTGCACCAGCGGATGCTTGCTGTTCAGCACCAGCGTGCGCTTCTCGGGCAGCTTCATGGATGCGCCGCCCCAGCGCTCGCTCATTTCCGTGAAGCGCCGATTCTGCTCGTCCACGGTGATCATGGCGATGGCGTCCTCGGCCTTGAAGGGCTTCAGCTGCACGGCGACCTCCTTGTCGTCCATGGCGGTGCGGAAGCGTTCCTCCAGCGCCTTGCGCAGCTCCTCGTCCACCTCGCCGTCCTCGGTCAGGCCGTCGGAGGCGGAGTCCACGCGCTTGAAGCTGAGCTTCTCCTCGCCGGCGTCGTACTCCAGGAAGCTGATGAAGTTTGTGTCGATCAGCGTGTTCAGCAGCACCACGTCCTTGCCCTGATCGTTGTACATCTTAATCATCTGGGCCTGGCGCTTCTCGTCGGAGGCGTAGTAGATCACGCGCTCCTCGCCGTCGCAGTTTGCGTCGGCGTACTCGGACAGGGTCATGTACTTGCCGTCGGTGGTCTTGTACAGGATCGCACCCTTCACGCGCTCGTAGAACTTGCTGTCCTTGATGCAGCCGTACTTCACGAAGGGATGAATGTCGTCCCAGTAGCGCTGGTAGTCCTCGCGCCTGGTGTTGAACTCGCTCATCAGGCGGTCGGCCACCTTGCGGGTGATGTAGGCGGACATCTTCTTCACGTAGCCGTCGTTCTGCAGGAAGGAGCGCGACACGTTCAGCGGCAGGTCGGGGCAGTCGATGCAGCCCTTCAGCAGCATCAGGAATTCCGGAATGACCTCCTTGATGTTGTCGGCCACGAACACCTGGTTGTTGTAGAGCTTGATCACACCCTCGCTGGCGGTGAACTCGTTCTTGAGCTTGGGGAAGTAGAGGATGCCCTTCAGGTTGAAGGGATACTCGGCGTTCAGGTGGATCCAGAACAGCGGATCGTCCATGTCGTGGAACACGCTGTGGTAGAACTCCTTATACTCCTCGTCCTTGCACTCGTTGGGGCGCTTCATCCACAGCGGGTTCGTCTCGTTGATCTGCTGCGGATCGCTCTGCTTCTCCACCTCGGCGACTTCCTCAGCGGGAGTTTCGGTGGTCTTGGCAGTTTCGGCTTCCTCGCCGTCCTTCTTCTCCGGCTTTTCATACTTGATCTCGGACAGGAAGATCGGCACCGGCATGAAGGCGCAGTGCTTCTCCAGCGTGGAGCGCAGCGTCCACAGGTTCAGGAAATCCTTGTCCTCCTCGGAGATGTGCAGCGTGATGCAGGTGCCGCGCTGGCTGCGCTCGCATTCCTCCAGATCGTACTCCATGCCGTCCTCGCTGACCCAGCGCACGGCAGGCTCGCCCTCGATGTAGCTCTTCGTCTCGATCTCCACCTTGTCGGAGACCATGAAGCAGCTGTAGAAGCCCAGGCCGAAGTGGCCGATGATGCCGCTGCCCTCGCCGTCCTTATCATTATTTGCGTACTTCTGCACAAAGTCCGTCGCGCCGGAGAAGGCCACCTGGGCGATGTACTTGATGACCTCGTCGCCGGTCATGCCCAGGCCGTTGTCGATGAACTGGATCGTTCCGGCCTTCGGGTTGGTGATCACGTCCACGCGGTATTCGGGGTTTTCCTCGACCTGCGCCTCGCCGCTGTTCGCCAGCCGCTTCAGCTTGCTGATCGCGTCGCAGCCGTTGGACACCAGCTCGCGGACAAAGATGTCTTTATCGGAATACAGCCACTGCTTGATGACGGGCATGATGTTCTCTGCATTGATGGATACGGTTCCCTTTCCAAACATGTGGGATTCACCTCCAAGTTTCTTGAATGGCTTCATTTTATCACCGGAAATCCAAAAGTCAAGGGAAAATTAGCACTCGATTTAGGCGAGTGCTAACATTTATCCTGGAATTAACGAAATTCAACCAACGGTTGCTTGCAAATAAAAATAGAAACTGCTATGATGCAGCCACGGACAGCGGAAACGCAAATGTCCGAAGCACAGAAATTGATGGAATGCCATCGGGGCATTCCGATTCGACGAATCGACCACGGGCGCGCAACGCCCGGAGAGCAAGGAGGCAAGCGACATGATCGAGAACCGCGCGGTGGGCCGGAGGATCGCCTCCCTCCGCCAGGAGCACAGCCTGACCCAGCAGCAGCTGGCCGCCATGCTCCGGGTATCCCACCAGGCCGTATCCAAGTGGGAGAGCGGCCAGGCGTTGCCGGACATCCAGACGATGCTGGAGCTGACGCAGTTTTTCGGCGTCACGGTGGAGCAGCTGCTCAACGGCGTCGCGGAGCCGGAGCGCGCAGTAGAGGCGGAGGAGCGCTGCGCAGAGGTGCAGCAGAGCGTCGACGCGGGCGAAGCGCCCGGAGAGGAGAAGCATATGAATATACAGCAGCTGTTGCAGATGGCCCCCTTCATGTCGAAGGAGGGCGTGGAGGAGATCGCGATGAAGCTGGAGGGCGGCGTGACGGCCATGCAGCTGGCGCGGCTTGCGCCCTTCGTGCGCCCGGAGTGCGTGGAGGCGCTGCTGGCGAAGTACCAGCCCCAGATGAACTGGGACGCGCTGCGCCGCCTTGCGCCCTTCATGAGCCGGGAGTCGGTGGACAAGCTGGCCCGGGCCATCGCCAACGGTGAGGCGACGGTGCAGGACAGCGGCGACGCCTTCAACAAGACCATCAACGACATCGGCAAGGCCTTTGACGACATCGGCAAGGGCGTGGGTCAGGCCTTCGACGGCCTGGGCAAGGGCATGGAGAAGGCGGTGCGCAAGGCGTGGCGCTTCGGCGAAAACGTCATCAATGAGGTCTCCAACGCCATCAACGATCTTTCTTCCGAAGCAGAGAACGCTCCTGTGGAGCGCGTGCGCTCCGAACGTGCGCAGCAGATCCGCAAGCGGGCCTTTGAGCGCGCGCTGGAGGACAGCAAGTGGGAC
>CAMBWJ010000025.1 GCA_945871545.1 uncultured Clostridia bacterium
GCCCTTCGGGGCCCGCCGACCCGGCCAAGCCTTCGGCTTGCCTAATCAACATTCTACCATGATTGTCGGCGTGCTGCCCTTCGGGGCCCGCCGACCCGGCCAAGCCTTCGGCTTGCCTAATCAACATTCTACCATGATTGTCGGCGTGCTGCCCTACGCGGCCCGCCGACCCGGCCAAGCCTCCGGCTTGCCAAATCAACATAATTGTACCACATCCAAAAGGCCAAATTCAACACCATCGTGCGGCGAAGGTCGCCCTTTTCCCCTGCAAATCTGCTTTCGCCAAAAATAAACCAACCGCCGTCCGGAGGTTCGACGACTTTCCTCCGGGATTGCGGCGGTTGGCGGAAGCATTCGGTATGAAACTTAGCCCACGAGCTCCTTGGCCTTGATGGCGGCGGAGGCGGCGTCGGGGGTGTAGGCGTCCGCGCCGATCTCATCGGCGAAGGCCTGGGTGATGGGAGCGCCGCCGACCATGACCTTGATGTCCTTGCGGAAATCCTGCTGGTTCAGGAGGGCAACTGCATCGCGCAGCGCGGGCATGGTGGTGGTGAGCAGCGCGCTCAGGCCCACGATCTTCACGCCGGGGTTCTCCTGCACGGCCTGCACGAACTTCTCGTGGGGAACGTCCACGCCCAGGTCGATGACCTCAAAGCCGGCGGATTCGATCATCATGGCCACCAGGTTCTTGCCGATGTCATGCAGGTCGCCCGCGACGGTGCCGATGATCATCTTGCCCATTGCGCCAACCTCGCCCGCTGCCAGGTGGGGCTTGAGCACCTCGACTCCCTTCTTCATGGCCTTCGCTGCAACCAACATCTCCGGCACGAAGATTTCGTTGTTCTTGAACTTCTCGCCGACTACGCCCATGGCGTCGATCATGCCGCCCAGGATCTCGTTGGGATCGCAGCCCTCGTCCAGCGCGGCCTGTACTGCGCCCGCTGCCAGCTTTGCGCGTCCTGCGATGACGATGTTTGCAACTTCCTGAATCTTGCTCATTTTATGTTCCTCCTTAGCTGAAGTCCTCTGTCGATTTTCTTCCTGCTGCGTTCTTACCTGACCGGCCCGAACAGACCCTCGCGATAGGCGCTGATGTACTCCATGCAGTAGTCGTCCATGCCCAGCAGCGCCTCGGTGGCATAGATCAGACCCATCATGTCGCGGTTGGTGGGATCGAGAATCGCGCTGTCCAGACCCGCGTTCATCGCCAGCACCGTAAAGCCCAGGTTGATCATCTTGCGCACCGGCAGGTTGAAGGAGATGTTGCTGACCGCCGCGGTGATGTGGATGGTGGGGTACTTTTCGCGCACCGTGGAGATGACCTCGGTGTTGGTCTCGATGCCGTTCTCACTGGTGCAGAGCATCTCCACCAGCGGATCGATGTGGATGCGGTCGGGGCTGATGCCGTACTCCTTCGCCTTCGCCATGATCTTGTCAAACACGCGCAGGCGGTCGGCGGCGCACTTCGGGATGCCGGCGTCGTCGCTCAGCAGCGCGATCACCTGCCAGCCCTTGTTCTCGGGCTTGGCCATCTCCGGGAAGATCTTGTCGATCTTGTCGCCCTCGCCGGACACGGAATTGAACAGGCCGGGACGCTTGCAGAACCTGTACGCCTGCACCAGCACGTCCGGGCTGGGGCTGTCCACGCTGACGGGCAGGTCGGTGGCCTCCTGGATGCAGTCGATCATCCACTTGAGGGTCTCCACCTCCTCCGCCTCCGGCACGGAGGCGCAGCAGTCGATGAAGGTTGCTCCGGCCTCGGCCTGCATGCGCGCGCGGTTCCTGATGAATTCGCTGTCGCGCTTTGCGATGGCTTCCGCGACCTCCGGAATGGAGCCGTTGATCTTTTCTCCGATGATAATCATGTTTTCTTCCTCCGTATCTGAAAAATCACTGCTTCTGGCCGGACATCAGCGCCATGACGCTCTTCTCGTTCGCCTCGCTATGGCGGATGGTACCGGTGATCTTGTCCTCGTAGAGCACCACGATGCGGTCGCACAGGCTGATGTTTTCCTGCATCTCGCTGGAGACCATCACCACGCTCACGCCGGAGGCTGCCAGCTCGTCAATGATTTCGTAGATTTCGTTCTTCGCGCCCACGTCGATGCCCTGGGTGGGCTCGTCCAGGAACAGGATCTTCGGCTCGTTCATCAGCCAGCGGGCGATGATCGCCTTCTGCTGGTTGCCGCCGGAGAGGTTCACGATGCGCTGCTCCAGGGACGGGGTCTTGACGCGCAGGCGCTCACGGTAGGTCTGGGCGTGCTGCGCCTCGCTCTTTCTGTTGATGAGGCCCAGGCTCTTGAGCGTGCTGTTGAGCCAGACGATGGTCATGTTGTCCTCGACGGAGAACTTCAGGTACAGGCCCTGGGTCTTTCTGCCCTCGGGAACCAGGCCGATGCCGTGCTTGATGGCCTCGCTGGTGTTCTTGCGGGTGAGCTCCTCGCCGTTTACGAACACCTGACCGCTGACGCGGGGGTCCGCGCCGAACACTGCCTGCAGCACCTCGCTGCGGCCCGCGCCGACCAGGCCCGCCAGGCCCAGCACCTCGCCCTCGTAGAGGGTGAAGGACACGTCCTCCACCTTGCCCTTGACGCTCAGGTTTTTGACCTCCATCAGCGGCCTGGCCTTGGCGTAGTCATTGTCGTCCATGTAGTGCGCGCGGGTGTAGCCGCCGCTGTACTCGCGGCCGACCATCATGGAGATCATGTCGGTGATGGTGGTCTCCTTCGTGACCAGCGTACCGATGTACTTGCCGTCGCGCAGCACGGTGATGCGGTCGCTGATGCTCATGATCTCGTCCAGCTTGTGGGAGATGTAGAGCATGGTGAAGCCCTTTTTCTTCAGATCGGCCATGATCCCGAAGAGCACCTTCGTCTCATTGGGCGTGAGCGCGCTGGTGGGCTCGTCCAGAATCAGGAAGCGCGCGTTCTGGGACAGCGCCTTCGCGATTTCCACCTGCTGCTGGGAGACATTGATGTTGCGCACCAGCGTGGAGGGATCCATGTCCTTCAGGCCAACCTGATCCAGCAGCGCGCGGCTGTCGGCGTAGAGCTTCTTCTTGTCGATCAGGCCGAGCTTGCCCTTGGGCTGACGCGCCTGGAAGATGTTCTCCGCCACGGACAGCGTGTGGGACAGGGACAGCTCCTGGTGGATCATGGCGATTCCCAGCGCGCTGGCCTCAATGGGCGCGTTGGGGGAGACCTCCTTGTCGTCGAAGATGATCTTGCCGGAGGTGGGCTTGTACACGCCGGAGAGTATGTTCATCAGCGTGGACTTGCCCGCGCCGTTTTCGCCCACGATGGCGTGGATCTCGCCCTCGCGCACGTCAAAGTTCACATCGTCGAGCGCCTTTACGCCGGGGAATTCCTTGCAAACGTGGGAAATACTGCAAATTATCTTTTCGCTCATCGCTCTTTCCTCCCTATTGTTTTGCGCCTCTACCGACGCACGCGAAGCGCGTCCGCGTGCATTGGTGGAAGCGCAAGGCCTGGGTCAGCAGCAGCGTGCAGCCGCTGAGAATCTTGCCCATGGCCATGGTGACGATGAAGGGAACCAGGTTCACCCGGGTGACCAGCAGGCCGTTTACCAGGCCGATCACGGCGCCGGCGAGCAGCGTCAGCGGCAGCACCAGGAACCACGGCAGCGCCATCGCAGAGGAGAAATAGGCGCACAGGCTGGCGGTGAGGCCGACCACATAACCCACGGAGAGGTCGATGCCGCCGGCGATGATGACCAGCGCCATGCCCACGGACACGATGCCGTAGCGCGAAATCTGGTTGAGAATGTTGAAGATGTTGCTTACCTTCAGGAAGTACTCGCTCAGGAAGCTCATCAGCACGCAGAGCGCAACCAGACCAACAAAGATGCTGAATTCGCTTCTGCTGGTAATCCGCTTCCAAAGCGATCTGTTCGCGGTGTTTTCTTTCATGCTTACAGCCCCTTATTTCGCAATCTTTGCGTTGTAGTCCTTCACGGCCTGGAACATGGCCAGCATGTTCTCCATGGGCGTCTGGCCCTGGATGTTGTGCACGGTGTTGAACACGAAGCCGCCGCCGAGCGCGAAGATCTCCAGGCGCTCCATGGCCTCGTTGTAGCACTCCTCGGGCGTGCCGAAGGGCAGCGTCTGCTGGGTGTTGATTCCGCCGCCCCAGAATACGAACTTGTCGCCCCACTGCTCCTTGAGCATGCGGGCGTCCATGCCGGCAGCGGTGGTCTGCACGGGGTTGAGGATGTCGATGCCGCACTCGTGGAAGTCCTTCAGGAAGGTGACGACGGAGCCGCAGGAATGGAAGAAGGTCTTCCACTCGGTGTGCTCGTGGATCCAGCCGTTGATCCTGGCGTAGACCGGCTTGTAGAACTCCTGGAAGGCTTCCAGCGCCATGTACGGGCCGCGCTGCAGGCCGAAATCGGTGCCGGAGATGTACACGGCCTGGATCTTGTTGCCCACGGCCTGATACAGCAGCTCAGCGTTCTTCAGCGCAACCTCCAGCTGCATCTCGTAGATCTCGTGCACGTAGTCGGGATCCAGGTGATGCACCATCATGAACTCCTGCAGGTCGCGGATGCCCTTGGGATCGCAGACGTGCGGGCCGGGAACCAGCGCGAAGTCGCCGATGCCGCACAGCGCGCCGTTGTAGATCATGCCGTAGCCGGTGTTCTCGTAGATGTTGTTGACGTCGTCCTGGATGAAGCGCAGCTCCTCGTCGGTGAAGACCTTGAAGTCGTCCTTGTAGTCCTCGCGGGCGTTGAGATCCTCGTCCTCGGCGGTGGCGTGGCTGCGGGTGATGTTGTCAAAGAAGAAGCCGTCCTTGGGCATCTTGCCCGCCGGGGGATAGTTGGTGTTGCCCTGGGCGTAGATGTAGGTGTTGCCGCGCTCGTCGGTGCTGGTGCGGAACTCCTCGGAGACCAGCATCTTAAGCCCGTTGTGCAGCGTCCATTCCTTCCAGTCGCGGTTCTTGTAGCCGAAGATGGTGTAGCCGTTGTTGACGCCGATCACGCCCGCGCCAACCGCCTGGCGCAGATCCTCGTCCACGCGGCCCAGCAGCTGCAGCGGCTCGTCCATGACCGGGGTGATGTCCTCCAGGCTCAGGCCCTTGCGCAGCTTCACCAGGGCGTTGATGTTGATGCCGGTGATGGAAGTGGAACCCAGATCGACCACGACCTGGCCGGGGTCACGGTGGTTGAGCGTATCGATCAGGCGCTCCCGATAAGTCTTACCCATATAAATCTCCTCCTCCTGACGGATTCCGTGCACGTGCACGGATTTGATTTAAACATCGCGCAGCTATGTAAAGGACAAAATTAAGAATTCTGCCTCAACGCTGTTCAAAAAAGCGCGATTTGTCAGAATTCCAGCTCGTGTATTGTAAATCGGCACAAATTTGTGTCGTGCACTTTGTTTGCACATCTTCCGTGCACGTGCACGAATCTGAGCCGGAAAAAATCGCACAGTCAGCTGATGCGATTCTTCCTACCCACGGTTCATGGAGTACATGCCTGTGAACACCTCGTAGCCCTTGAGGGAGATGTTCTCCCTGGAGCGGATGTCGATGCCGGTGAACAGGCGGCTGAGCTTCGGCTTGCGGCCGAACATGTGATAATCGCGGAAAATTTCGATGGGCATGTAGCCCTGCATAAAGGCCTCCTGGCCGATGGTGAAGTCCACCACACGCTCCTTGACGTAGCGGATGGTGTCGGGCAGCGTATCGTGGCAGATCATGTGAATCCTGCCTGCCCGCCCGGATCGCGCCAGTGCGCGCGCCGCCGCCTGCTGACCGCCGCCGGCAACATAGATACCCACGAGCTCGTTTTCCCGATAGATCAGATCCTTGACGATATCGTAGGCCTTTTCCTCTGATTCATAGGTCATGTACGGCCCGATCATTTCAATGTCGCTGCGGCGCTCCTCGTCGAACACCTGGCAGAAGCCCCGGATGCGCTCGATGTGCGCCAGAAAGTCCATCTGACTGATGAGCAGCGCCATCTTTCCGGGTTCGCGCGCAACCATTTCCATCAGCTGACCTGCCGTGCGGCCCGCACGGATGTGATCGTTTCCCACAAAGCACATGCGCTTCGTGCCCGAGATGTCGCTGTTGAAGGTGATGACGGGGATGCTCTCCGGCAGCCGGTTGATGCGTTCGCGGATGCGCTGGTCGTTGATGGGCACCAGCATGACGCCGCAGACGTTCATGCCCTCCAGTTGGTCGATGCAGCCGAGCTGCTCCTCCACCGTCACATGCTCCATCGTCAGCTTGACGACCTCCATGCCGTAGGTAGCGGCCATCTTGGAGGCCTCGTCGATGCCTGAGTTGACGTCGATGTAGAAGGGGTTCGTCTCGCTGGGCACGATCGCGCCGATGCGGAATGCGTTCTGCATGCCGCGCAGCGCCTGCGCCATGGCGTTGGGCTTGTAGTCCAGCTCCTGCATGACGGCAAGCACGCGCGCGCGCGTTTTCGGGTCAACGCCGTAGCGGCCGTGAATCACGCGGTCAACCGTGCCCCTGGAAACATTTGCGATTTCTGCAATCTGCTTGAGCGTACTCGCCATTCTATCACCGTAACATTTGCGATCCGTGCACGAGCACGGAATGGAATAAACAATTTAATTTGTATAAAAATATTACCGCACACATAACGGTATGTCAAGTACAATTTTAACCTTTTTTCAGGTTTTTTCCAATTCACGCATGATTTGGCCGCATAACGGGCCGAAATCGAGAAAAATGCGGTTCAAAAGCTCCTTCAACGCCCTCTTTTCTTAACATTCCAGCAGGAAAAATGTGCACGCAGCGCGGCGGTGTACGCGGCGTCGGCCTCTCGCCGAGGCACGATGCACAAGAAAAACTGCACGGAAAACGGATGTGCGGAATGCGGATTTCGCGCAGGAAGGTGCAGCCCGGAAGCGCTCACGCCTGACGCCAATGGGCGTTTCACCGCAGAAGATTAACACATTTCACATATTGGCTTGATAGGTATATCAGGTATAATGGAGCTGTATGCGGATTGAACGGAGGGCGATGGAGGATGGGATTTGACCTTGCGGCAGTTTGCCGGACGTGGGCGGATGCGCCGCGCAGATGCGATCGGAGGCGTGCGCGATGAATCAGTTTTCCAGAACCGAGCTGCTGCTGGGCGCGGAGGGCATGGCAAAGCTGGCTGCGTCCCGCGTCGCCATCTTCGGCGTGGGCGGCGTGGGCGGCTATGCGGCGGAGGGCCTGGTGCGCAGCGGCCTGGGCGCCATCGACCTGTTCGACGACGACCGCATCTGCCTGACGAACCTGAACCGCCAGATCATCGCCACCCGCAGCACCGTGGGCCAGTACAAGGTGGACGCCACGGCGAAGCGCCTGCTGGACATCAATCCCCAGCTGCGCGTGGAGACCCGCAGGGTATTCTACATGCCTGACACCGCCGATGAAATCGACCTGAGCCCCTACGACTACGTGGTGGACGCGGTGGACACGGTCACTGCCAAGCTGGAGCTGATCGTGCGCTGCAATGCGCTGGGTGTGAGGATCATCAGCGCCATGGGCGCGGGCAACAAGCTGGATCCCACGAAGCTGCAGATCGCGGACATCTATCAGACCAGCATGTGCCCCCTGGCGCGGGTGATGCGCCACGAGCTGCGCAAGCGCGGCATTCCCCGCCTGAAGGTGGCCTACTCCACCGAGCCGCCCCGCAAGACCAGCGATGATCCCGCGCTCAGCTGCCGCTACCATTGCATCTGTCCGCCGGGCACGGTGCGCAAGTGCACGGTGCGCCGGGACATCCCCGGAAGCACGGCCTTCGTGCCGCCGGTGATGGGACTGATCATCGCCGGGGAGATCGTTCGGGAATTGACGGGCCAGAAATCCTGAAACTGCTCTTGATTTTCCTTCAACCCTGATCTATAATAGGTTTAGGGGGCGATACGCATGATGATTTCTACCCGGGGCCGCTATGCACTTCGCGTGATGATTGATCTGGCAGAACAGCAGACCAGCAGCTTCACGCCGCTGAAGGAGATCGCCGCGCGGCAGGAAATTTCGGAAAAATATCTCGAGAGCATCGTCAAAAATCTGGTTCAGAACGGCTTCCTGGAGGGCCTGCGCGGCAAGGGCGGCGGCTATCGCCTGGTGCGCGCTCCGGAGGAGTACACCGTCGGCAGCATCCTGCGGCTGATGGAGGGCAGTCTTGCCCCCGTCGCCTGCCTGGAGCAGCGCGCGCAGCCCTGCGACCGCGAGGATCGCTGTCGCACGCTGCCCATGTGGAAGAAGCTGTACGGACTGCTGAACGACTTCTTCGACGGCATCACCCTGGCCGACCTGATCGATTCCGAGCGCTCGGGCGACAATTACGTGATCTGAGCGCGTGCGGCGCAGGGCAAAGAGATATTGCAGTACAAAAAATCGAGAGGCTGCCCCGAAGCGGGCGGCTTCTTCATTTATGGACACCCACCCAAAATCCGGACGTATGAAATCCGGCCCATAGCTGCCGAGCCGGATTTCGGGGGAATATCGTCTGCATCATCCAAAAACGGGCCTAAGAAATTCACTCCATAATCTACGGAGTGAATTTCGGAGAAATACTGACCCGTCAATAGAATAGAATCACAGAATCCCTGCCCCATGATCTACGGGGCAGGGATTCGTTCGCTTAAACGCCGACAGGCAACCGGCAACGGGCCCAGCCCGTCAGAAGCCGAGGGATGCGCCGAAATCGTAGACGGGCTTCAGCGCGGGATAGATCTTCTTGTAGATCTCGTAGCTCTTCCTGTAGCCCTCCTGATTCTCGGCGATGGGCGTGCACTCGGTCTCGGGCTTGATGACCTGCACGGCCTCGGTCAGGTTCTTCCACAGGCCCGCGCCCACGCCGGCCACCAGCACCGCGCCGTAAGCGCCGCCCTCGCTGGCAGCGGACATGGTATAGACGGGCAGGTTGAAGATGTCGGCCTGCATCTGCCGCCACAGCGGGCTGAACGCGCCGCCGCCGGAGGTGTACACCTTTTCATTCTTCGTCATGGAGCCGAAGATGTCCACCAGCTGGCACAGGGAGTAGGTCACGCCCTCCATCACGGCGCGGGTGATATCGCCGCGGGTGGTGGTCAGGCTCATGCCGTAGAAGCTGCCGCGGCAGTTCGGATCCGGATAGGGACAGCGTTCGCCGGACAGATAGGGGGTGAACACCACGCCGTTGGCTCCGGGCACGGAGGATTCCGCGTCCCTGCCCATGATGTCGTACACATTCACGCCAGTCGCTTCGGATTCCTGCTTCGCACCCTCGCAGAGCGTGTCGCGGTACCAGCGATAGCTGCCGCCGGCGGACAGCGTGCAGCCGAAGTCCGTCCACAGGCCGGGCTCGTTGCCGCAGAACATCTGAAGGTCGCCGTGGGGATTGTCCTCGTAGTGGTCGAGACCCATGGTCACGTTGCCGCTGGTGCCGATCACCACGCCCAGAACGCCCGGGCGCACCAGGCCGCTGCCGACGGCCTGAATGACCGCGTCGCCGCCGCCCGCGTAGCAGGGCAGGCCCTCGGGAAGTCCGGTGAGCTGCGCCACATCGCAGGTGACGTGGCCCGCCAGCGTGGTGGACTCCACCGCCTTCGGGAAGATGGACTTGTCCAGGCCCGCGATCCCGATCAGCTGATCGCTCCACACGCGGTTCTTCGTGTCAAAGAAGCCCGTGCCGGATGCGTCGGACACGTCGATCATGATCTCGCCGGTCATGCGGTAGCGGATGTAATCCTTCGGGCAGACGAACACCTTCATCTTCGCAAAGTTGTCGGGCTCCTCGTCGCGCAGCCAGAGGATCTTGCCGCCGGTGTAGCCGGTGAGCATGCGGTTGTTGGTGTAGGTGAGCAGCTTGTCCAGACCGCCGGCCTTCTCGGTGATCCAGTCGCACTGCTTCTGGGTGCGCTGGTCGCACCACAGGATGGCCGGGCGGATGACCTGGTTGTCCTCGTCCAGCGCCACCAGACCGTGCATCTGGCCGGAGTAGCTCAGGCCCAGGATGTCGGAGGGATCGACATTGGCCTTCTTCAGGATCACCTGCAGACCCTTGACCACGCCCTGCCACCAGTCCTCGGGGTTCTGCTCCGCCCAGCCCGGACGGGGCGTGGACAGCGGATACTCCTGGGTGGAGGAGGCGACGACCTTGCCGGTCTCGTCGATCATGATGCATTTTGCGCCGGAGGTGCCGACGTCCAGACCGATCAGATACTTCATGGGATGACACTCCTTTGTGTTTACTTTTTCTTTGAAAGTCTGGAGATCTTCTTGAAGTCCAGCTTATTTTCCTCGTGATGGAGCAGCCGCTGAATGTTCTTGCGGTGGCAGAACAGCGACAGCAGCGAAGCAAAGATGGAGAAGCCGATGTAGGCCCAGTAGTGGGCGTTGCCCCGCATCAGGAAGGCGATGCAGATGGGGTAGAGGAAGGACACGGTGATGGAGCCGAGGGACACGTAGCCGGTGAGGGCAGCGATCAGCACCACGATGGCCGTCAGACCGATGCCCAGCCAGGCGTTGATGGTCAGGATCATGCCCAGCGCCGCAGCGATGCCCTTGCCGCCCTTGAACTTAAAGACCACCGGGAAGTCGTGACCGAGGATGGCCGCTGTGCCGCCGATGAGCAGACCCACATCCCCCGCCAGATACCAGCCCAGCTTCGCCGCGATGAAGGATTTCAGGCAGTCGCCCACCAGCGTCAGCACGCTGGGCAGCCAGCCCAGGTTGCGCAGCACGTTGGTGGAGCCGGCGTTGCCGCTGCCCACCTTGCGGATGTCCTTGATGCCGTAGAGCTTCGCAACCAGGATGCCCACGGAGATGTTGCCCAGCAGATAGCCCACCACGGCGATGAGCACATATTTCAACCAGATAGCCATTGTTTTCCCTTCTTTCGAATGTTGTCACGGATGCAGGACGGCGTTATTGCTCGTCCTTCTTCTTTTCCCGCAGAATGAACCTGAGCGGCGTGCCCTCGAAGCCGAAGGACTTGCGGAACTGCTTTTCCAGATAGCGCTCGTAGGAGAAGTGCATCAGCGTCTCGTCATTGACGAACATCACGAAGGTCGGCGGCTGCACGCCCTGCTGGGTGGCATAGTAGATCTTCAGCCTGCGCCCGGAGGTGGACGGCGGCTGGAGCGCCGCCTGCGCGTCGGCCAGGATGTCGTTGAGCAGGCCGGTGGTGATGCGGCGGCGGGACTCGGCGTAGGCGGCCTTGACCGCCTCCAGCACCTTGTTCACCCGCTGTCCGGTGAGGGCCGAGATGTACAGCACCGGCGCGTAGGCCATGAACTTCAGGTTCTCCCGCACCTTCGCGGTGAACTCGTTCATGGTCTTGGTGTCCTTCTCAACCGCATCCCACTTGTTGATGACGATGATGGCCGCCTTGCCCTGCTCGTCGATGTAGCCCGCGATCTTCGCGTCCTGCTCGGTCACGCCCTGGGTCGCGTCGATCACCAGCAGCGCCACGTCGCAGCGGTCGATGGCCGCCAGCGCGCGCACGATGGAGAAGCGCTCCAGCGTCTGATAGCCGATGGCCCGCTTGCGGCGGATGCCCGCCGTGTCGATGATGACGAAATCGTCGCCCGCCTCGTCGGTGAAGCGGGTGTCGATGGCGTCGCGGGTGGTGCCCGCGATGTCCGAGACCATCACGCGCTCCTGGCCGAGGATGCGGTTCGTCAGCGAGGACTTGCCCACGTTGGGCTTGCCGCAGATCGCCAGCTGAATCGCCGTGCTTTCTTCCTCTTCCTCGTCCGGGTCGGGGAAGAACTTGCACAGCTCCTCCAGCAGGTCGCCCAGATTCAGCAGGTTCACGCTGGAGATGCCGATGGGGTCGCCCAGACCAAGGTTGTAGAACTCGTAGACGTCGTTGAGCGCCTTCACGTTGTCGATCTTGTTCACCACCAGCAGAATCGGCTTGCGGGCCTTGCGCAGCATGTCCGCCACGCTCTGGTCATCCGCCGTCATGCCCGTCTTGCCGTCCACGAAGAACAGGATCACGTCGCAGGTCTCGATGGCGATCTCCGCCTGGCGGCGCATCTGCTGCAGCAGCGGATCCTCGCT
>CAMBWJ010000026.1 GCA_945871545.1 uncultured Clostridia bacterium
CGCGGGCGATGTTGGAGATGATGCCGGCGAAGATCAGCAGGGAGATGCCGTTGCCAATGCCGTTCTCGGTGATGCGCTCACCGATCCACATGGCGATCGCTGTACCTGCGGACAGGCAGAATGCGATGGTGATCAGGCCGAGGAACGCGTTGGTGGCGTTCGCCTTCAGGCCGATGGTCAGAGCGATTGCCTGCAGGAAGGCCAGGCCCAGAGTGACGTAGCGGGTGATCTGCGCGATCTTCTTGCGGCCCTCTTCGCCCTCCTTCTGCATCTCTTCCAGCTTCGGGATCGCCACGCACAGCAGCTGCATGATAATGCTCGCATTGATGTACGGGGTGATGCCCATCGCCATGACGGTGTACTGGGAGAGGTTGGAGCCGGTCATCGAGTTGATGAAGCCCAGCAGAGAAACCTTCTCGAGTGCGGTTGCGATATAGGATGCATCGACGCCGGGAACCGGCACGAAGCACAGCAGACGATAGATCAGCAGCATTCCGATGGTATACAGAATCTTTTTGCGGATCTCAACGACCTTCCATGCGTTCTTCAAGGTTTCGCGCATGTCAGATCACCTCTGCTTTCCCGCCTGCCGCCTCGATCTTCTCCTTCGCGGATGCAGTGAACTTGTTCGCCTGCACCGTGAGCTTCTTGGTCAGTTCGCCGTTGCCCATGATCTTCACGCCATCCTCAATCTTCTTGATGATGCCCATTTCGATCAGCTCAACGGGGGAAACAACCTGGCCGTCCTCGAAAACTTCGAGACGATCCACATTGATGGCCACGTATTCCGTGCGCCACTTGTTGGTGAAGCCGCGCTTCGGAAGACGCATGGTCAGGGGCATCTGGCCGCCCTCGAATCCGGGACGCTTGCCGCCGCCGGAGCGGGCCTTTGCACCCTTGTGACCCTTACCAGAGGTCTTGCCCAGGCCGGAACCAGTGCCGCGACCGAGACGCTTCGGAGCGGTGGTCGCTCCCACAGCGGGTTTCAAATCATGCAGTTTCATGTTTCTCGGCCTCCTTAGTCCTGAATCTCTTCGACCTTGACCATGTGCTTGACCTTGAAGATCATGCCGCGAACCGCTGCATTGTCTTCCTTCACGACGCTGTGGCCGATCTTGTGAAGACCCAGCGCTTCGATGGTTGCGATCTGGTCCTTCAGGCAGGCGATGGTGGATTTGGTCTGCGTAATTTTAAGCTTCATGTGCGTATCCTCCCTTAACCGAGCAGCTCTTCGACGGTCTTGCCGCGCAGCTTAGCAACCTGTTCGGCGGAACGCATCTGGCTGAGTCCTTCAAGGGTCGCCCGAACAACGTTGATCTTGTTGTTGGAGCCGATGGACTTGGTGACGATGTTCTTGATGCCGCAGGCCTCGAGAACGTCACGCACCGGGCCGCCGGCGATGACGCCGGTACCTTCCGGAGCGGGCATCATCTTGACGCGGGCGGTGCCGAACACACCGACGACCTCGTGGGGAATGGTGGTGCCGTTGAGCGGGACGGTGATCATCTGCTTCTTGGCATCCTCGGTTCCCTTGCGGATTGCTTCGGGAATTTCAACTGCCTTGCCCATGCCGCAGCCGACGCGACCCTTCTCGTCGCCGACGACCATCAGCGCGGAGAATCGCATGTTGCGGCCGCCCTTGACGGTCTTGGATACGCGATTCACTGCAACCAGTTTCTCTTTGAATTCGCTAACTTGCTCATTGCGCTGCATTGCGTTCATATCCTCCTTTATTAGAAGTCCAGACCGCCTTCGCGAGCGCCAGCTGCCAGCTCGGCTACGCGACCGGTGTAGATGTAGCCACCGCGATCAAAGACCACAGTCTTGATGCCTGCTGCGATGGCGCGTTCTGCCACGACCTTGCCCACGATCTTCGCGGCGCCCTTCTTGTCGGCCTCTGCAACCTGAGAAGCGATTTCCTTCTCTACGGTAGAAGCGGCTGCCAGGGTGTTGCCCGCCAGATCATCAATGATCTGAGCATAGATGTGCTTGTTGCTGCGATATACGCACAGGCGCGGACGAGCGGGCGTCCCGCTGATCTTCCTGCGTACACGCTCATGACGGATCTTACGAATTTCGTTGCGATCACGCTTACTGAACATTTGCGGTTACCTCCCTCTTTATTTCTTACCGGCCTTGCCTTCCTTGCGGCGGACGTATTCGTTCTCATAGCGGATGCCCTTGCCATGATAGGGTTCGGGCTCGCGGATGGCGCGAATATCAGCAGCGATTGCGCCTACGGCCTGCTTGTCGATGCCCTTGACAACGATCTTGGTGCCGGACTTGTCCGGGCAGTCAAACTCGATGCCGGCGGGGGCGTCAACGATCACGGGATGGGAATAACCGATGGCGATGGTCAGCTGGTTCTTGTTCCACTCGGAAACCTTGTAACCGACGCCTTCCATCGTGAGCACCTTTTCAAAGCCCTTGGTAACGCCAACGACCATGTTGTTGATCAGGGAGCGATACAAACCATGCAGCGAACGGTGCGGCTTGCTGTCGGACGGACGGGAAACGATCACTTCGTTGCCAACCAGCTCGACTTTGATATCCTTATTTACCTTCTGATTCAGTTCACCCTTGGGGCCCTTGACGGTGACGACGTTGTCCGCGTCCACGGTCACGGTGACGCCTGCAGGTACCGGAATCGGAAGTCTACCGATACGAGACATTCTATTGCACCTCCAACTCTCTTACCAAATGTAGGCCAGAACTTCGCCGCCAATGCCGGCATTGCGGGCTTCCTTGTCGGTCATCACGCCCTTGGACGTGGACAGGATCGCAATGCCCAGGCCGCCGAGAACCTTCGGGATCTCGTCGTTCTTGGCGTAGACGCGCAGACCAGGCTTGGAAATGCGCTTGAGTCCCTTGATAACGGATTCCTTGCCCTGAGCGTACTTCAGGGTGATTTTGATCTGGCCCTGCAGGCCATCATCGATAGTATCCACGGCCTTGATGAAGCCTTCGTCGAGCAGGATCTTGGCGATCGCCTTCTTCATGTTGGAAGCAGGGAGCGTCACACTGTCGTGTCTGGCAATCAGTCCGTTACGGATTCTGGTCAGCATATCCGCGATGGGATCGTTAATAACCATTTTTAAACCTCCTTTGAATTGCCAGTTTACCAGCTCGCCTTACGCACGCCCGGGATCTGGCCTGCATAGGCCAGTTCGCGGAAGCAAACGCGGCAAACGCCATACTTGCGGAGCACGGAATGGGGACGTCCGCAGATACGGCAGCGGGTGTAGGCGCGGGTGGAGAACTTCGCAGGACGAGCCTGCTTAACCTTCATGCTAGTCTTAGCCACGCTGATTTTCCTCCTTCAATCAGGCCTGGAACGGCATGCCCAGCAGGCGAAGCAGTTCCTTGGCTTCCTCGTCGGTCTTCGCGGTGGTGACGAAGCACATCTCCATGCCGCGGATCTTTTCAACCTTGTCGTACTCGATCTCCGGGAAGATCAGCTGCTCGCGAACGCCCAGGGCGTAGTTGCCGCGGCCGTCGAAGGCCTTGGCGGACACGCCGCGGAAGTCGCGCACGCGGGGGAGCACGATGCTGACGAGCTTGTCGGCGAACTCATACATGCGCTCGCCGCGGAGGGTCACCTTCGCGCCAACGTTCATGCCGGCGCGCAGCTTGAAGTTCGCGATGGACTTCTTGGACTTGGTCACCAAGGGCTTCTGGCCCGCGATGGTCGCCAGTTCCGTAACCGCCAGCTCCAGCGCCTTGGCGTTGTCCTTGCAATCGCCCAGGCCCATGTTGATAACGATCTTCTCCAGACGCGGAATCTCCATCACGTTCTTGTACTGGAACTTCTGCTGAAGTGCCGGCACAACCTCCGCGCGGTACTTTTCCTGTAATCTAGTCACTGCGCATATCCTCCTTCTCAGTTGTCAAACGCAGCGCCGCACTTCTTGCAAATGCGAACCTTGCGCGCCTTCTCGCCTTCGGTGAACTTGTGCGCGATGCGAGTGGGCTTCTTGCACTTCGGGCATACGAGCATGACTTTGCAGGCGGGGATGGCGGCTTCCTGTTCGATGATGCCGCCCTGCATACCCTGTCCACGGGGCTTCTGGTGCTTCTTCACCATCGCGACGCCTTCAACGACGATCTTGCCCTTGGAGGGATAGGCCTTCTGAACCTTGCCGGTCTTGCCTTTATCTTCGCCGGACATCACCATGACGGTATCGCCGGTCTTAACAAACAGATTGTTCATATTTGTCGTTCCTCCATTACAGCACTTCGGGAGCCAGGGAGACGATCTTCATATAATCCTTCTCGCGGAGCTCGCGTGCCACAGGCCCAAAGATGCGGGTGCCCTTGGGCTGCTTCTGGTCGTTGATGATAACCGCTGCGTTGTCATCGAAGCGGATATAGGTGCCGTCGGGACGGCGATACTGCTTCTTGGTGCGTACGATGACGGCCTTGACGACCTCGCCCTTCTTCACTGCGCCGCCGGGGGTCGCAGACTTCACAGAAGCGACGATCACATCGCCAACGCCAGCCGTGCGGCGGAAAGAGCCGCCCAGCACGCGGAAGCACATGATTTCCTTTGCGCCGGAGTTATCGGCCACCTTCAAACGAGTTTGAGGCTGAATCATTTTTTCTTCCTCCTTGTCTGGTTAATCGGCTTACTTCGCCTTTTCGATGATCTCAACAAGACGCCAGCGCTTGTCCTTGGACAGCGGGCGGGTCTCCATGATGCGAACGGTGTCGCCGATGCCGCACTCGTTCTTCTCGTCATGGGCCTTGATCTTGATGGTACGGTTCATGATTTTGCCGTACAGCGGGTGCTTCACGCGGGTACGAATCTCAACTACGATGGTCTTGTCCATCTTGTCGGAAACAACCACGCCGGTACGAGTTTTACGCAATGCTCTTACTTCAGCCATTTTGTGTTGCCTCCTTATGCCTTGCCGGCCATTTCACGCTGACGCATGATGGTCTTGACTCGTGCGATGTCCTTCTTGCACTCGCGGATCGCCGCGGTGTTCTCGAGCTGACCGGTCGCCAGCTGGAAGCGCAGGTTCAGAAGCTCGCTCTTCTTGGCCTTCAGGTCGGTTTCGAGCTCGGCCAGGGTCTTCTGCTTCAGGTTGTTCAGTTCGTCCTTAGTCTTCACTGCTCGTCACCACCAATCTTTTCAACTTCACGCTTGATCACCTTGGACTTGATGGGCAGCTTGTGGGAAGCCAGACGCAGTGCTTCGCGGGCAACCTCTTCGGAAACGCCCTTGATCTCGAACAGCACGCGACCGGGCTTGATCACTGCGACCCAGTACTCCGGAGCGCCCTTACCGGAACCCATTCGGGTCTCAGCCGGCTTTGCAGTCACAGGCTTGTCCGGGAAAATCTTGATCCACACCTGGCCACCGCGCTTGGTGTAGCGGGTCATGGCCTGACGGGCGGCTTCGATCTGATTGGAGGTGATCCAGCCGGGCTGGGTTGCAACCAGGCCGTAATCGCCGTAAGCGAGGAAATTGCCGCGCTGGGCCTTGCCCTTCATGCGGCCGCGCATCTGCTTGCGATGCTTAACTCTCTTGGGCATCAGCATGACTTATTTTCCTCCTTCCTTAGCTTCGGTTCTGTCGTTGTTGCGGGGTGCGCGCTCGCCACGCTCGCCGCGATTGTTGTTGCGGTCGAAGCGGCGACGGCCTTCACGGCGATTGCCGGTGCCGTTGAGCGTGGATTCGCTCATCGCGTTGACCAGCTTGGAGCCCTTGTTTTCCTTGGTCGGGAGAACCTGGCCCTTGTAGATCCACACCTTGACGCCGATGCGGCCGTAGGTCGTCTTGGCCTCAGCGAAGCCATAGTCGATGTGGGCGCGCAGGGTCTGAAGCGGGATGGAACCCTCGTGGTAGCCCTCGGAACGCGCGATATCGGCGCCGCCCAGACGGCCGGACACGGTGGTCTTGATTCCCTTGGCGCCGCTCTTCATGGCGCGACCGATCGTCTGCTTCATGGCACGACGGAAGGAGACGCGCTTTTCGAGCTGCTGGGCGATGTTTTCGGCGACCAGCTGAGCGTCGATGTCGGGGTTCTTGATCTCGATGATGTCGAGCTGAACCTGCTTGCCGGTGAACTCCTCAACTTCCTTCTTGAGGGCTTCCACGCCGGCTCCGCCCTTGCCGATGACGATGCCCGGCTTTGCGGTGTAGACGATCACGTGAAGCTTTTCTCCGGCGCGCTGAAGATCGATGTGGGAGATACCCGCCTGATTCAGCTTTTCCTTGAGCATCTTGCGGAGGTTGTAGTCCTCGATAAGATTGTTGGAGAAATCCTTCTTCCCTGCGTACCACTTGGTGCTCCAGTCAATGATAACACCAACACGTGCGCCATGGGGATTTACTTTCTGTCCCATTTTAAATCCTCCCTCACTTCTGGTCGAGCACGATCGTAATGTGGCTGGTGTGCTTCTTGATCATGTCTGCACGACCGTGGGAACGCGCCCAGTATCTCTTGAGCGTCGGACCCTGATTTGCGTAAACTTCCGCAACATACAGGGTGGAGCGATCCATCTCCAGATTGTTCTCTGCATTCGCAATCGCGGAATTCAGGAGCTTTTCAACAACCGGAGCTGCCGCCTTGGGCGTGAACTTCAAAATCGCAAGAGCCTGGTCCACCTGCTTGCCGCGGATCAGGTCGACGACGATCTTCACCTTGCGGGGAGCAACGCGAACGTACTTGACAGTTGCATGCGGGCGCTTGTCAGCATTTGCCTTGCGCGCAGCTGCCTTCTCTTTTACACGAGTTGCCATATCTTTTCTCTCCTTCCGTTACTTGCGGGATGACGCTTTTTCACCGGCGTGTCCCCTGAAAGTACGGGTGGGGGCGAATTCGCCGAACTTGTGTCCGACCATATCCTCGGTCACGTAGACCGGAACATGCCTGCGGCCGTCATGGACGGCAACCGTATGTCCGATGAACTGCGGGAAAATGGTGGAAGAGCGGGACCAGGTCTTGAGAACCTTCTTCTCGCCGGCCGCATTCAGTTCCTCAACGCGCTTCAGCAGCACAGGCTGAATGAACGGGCCCTTCTTAACAGATCTGCTCATTAAGGTTTGCCTCCTTTCAGGCTTACTTCTTCTTAGACTTTCTGCTGACGATCAGCTTGTCAGAGTACTTGCGATGCTTGCGGGTCTTGACGCCCTGGGTCTTCTTGCCCCACGGGGACATCGGAGCAGGCATGCCGACCGGGGACTTGCCTTCGCCGCCGCCGTGCGGATGGTCGCAGGGGTTCATGACCACGCCGCGGACGGTGGGACGGATGCCCATGTGGCGGGAACGGCCGGCCTTACCGACGCGGACGTTGGAGTGGTCGGTGTTGCCAACCTGGCCGACGGTCGCGCGGGCGTTCATTGCCACCTTGCGAACCTCGCCGGAGGGCAGGCGGACCTGCGCATAGGCGCCTTCCTTGGCCATCAGCTGGGCAGCGGTGCCGGCGGAGCGAACCATCTGGCCGCCGCGGCCGACCTTGATCTCAACGTTGTGGATCAGGGTGCCCAGCGGGATGTTCTCGATCGGCAGGCAGTTGCCGGGCTTGATGTCGGCGTCGGGGCCGCTCATCACGGTGTCGCCAACCTTGAGGCCCAGAGGAGCCAGGATGTAGCGCTTCTCGCCGTCTGCGTAGTACAGCAGAGCGATGAAGCAGGTGCGGTTCGGATCGTACTCGATGGCCTTGACGGTCGCCGGGATGCCGTCCTTGTTGCGCTTGAAGTCAATGATACGATACTTTCTGCGTGCGCCGCCGCCCTGATGACGAACGGTGATCTTGCCGTGATGGTTGCGGCCAGCCTTGTGACGCAGATCGGTCACCAGAGAGCGCTCGGGCTCCTTCTTGGTGATCTCTTCGAAGGTCAGAACCGACATGAAGCGCCGTGCGGGCGAAGTCGGCTTGTACACTCGAATTGCCATGGTGTTTTCTCCCCTTTTCTTTACTTGGTTCTTTATCGGCGAACCTGCCATTGTTGGAAGGTCAGAGCCTTCCTGGGGTGGGCCCTATATTATAGAAGAAATTATGCTTCTTCCTCGGCCATGCCCTCGAAGAACGGGATGCCCTTGGAATCCTTCTTCAGGGTAACGATGGCCTTCTTGACCTCAGGGGTGCGGCCCTGGGTGCGGCCCTGGCGCTTCACCTTGCCGATGGTGCGCATGGTGTTGACGCTCTCAACCTTGACGCCCTCGAAGATCTCTTCGATAGCGGCCTTGATCTCGGTCTTGTTCGCGCCGATGGCGACCTCGAAGGTGTACTTCTTGTCGGCCATCGCGTCGTAGGATTTCTCCGTCAGGACCGGCTTCTTGATGATGTCATATGCCTTGCTCATTCTGCATAAACCTCCTCAACCAGCTTGACAGCTTCCTGGGAGATGATGAACTTGTCACAATCCAGGATGTCATGGACGTTCAGGCTGCCCACGAAGGTGGTCTTCACGCCCGGGATGTTGTTGCTGGCGCGCACGATCATGGGATCGGCGTCCTTGGTCACGATCAGAGCCTTCTTGTCCGCGCCCAGGGCCTTGAGCATCGCGGCGATGTTCTTGGTCTTGGCTTCGGCAACGGCCAGCTGATCGATCACGATCATCTCAGCGTCGTTGACCTTGCAGGTCAGAGCGGAGCGCATCGCCAGGCGGCGAACCTTGCGCGGGACGCTGATGCGATAGTCGCGCGGCTTGGGAGCGAACACGACGCCGCCGTGGGTGAACTGCGGAGCTCTGCGGCCATGGTGACGCGCATTACCGGTGCCCTTCTGGCGGTAGATCTTGCGGCCGCCGCCACGGACTTCCGTGCGGGTCTTGGCCGACTGGGTGCCCTGACGCTGTGCGTTCAGATAGGCGCGAACGACGGCGTGCATTGCGCTGGTGTGTACCTCAACGCCGAAAACTTCATCCGCGAGAGAGATCTCGCCGACTGCGGCGCCCTGCATGTTGTAAACTTTCACGTTTGCCATGATTGCGTCCTCCTATCAACCCTTGATTGCGTCGCGTACCATGACAAGGCTGCCGTTCGCACCGGGAATGGCGCCCTTGATCATGAGCAGGTTGCGCTCTGCGTCAACCTTGACGACTTCAAGGTTCTGGACGGTGACGCGCTCGCCGCCGTACTGACCGGCCATCTTCTTGTTCTTGAATACGCGGGACGGGTCAGAGTTTGCACTCAGAGAGCCGACGCCACGGTGATACTTGGAGCCGTGCGCCATGGGGCCGGTGTGCTGGTTCCATCTCTGGATGACGCCGGTGTAGCCGTGGCCCTTGCTGGTGCCGATCACGTCGATCTTATCGCCTTCGGCGAACACATCGCACTTGATGGCGTCGCCGACCGAGTAGCCCGAGATGTCCTCGAAGCGGAACTCGCGCAGGTGGCGTGCGGGAGCGACGCCAGCCTTGGCAAAATGACCTTGCTCGGGCTTGTTGAGGAGTTTCTTTGCGCGCTGCTCAGACAGCTCGCCGAAACCAACCTGAACTGCTTCGTAACCATCGGTTGCAACGGTCTTCACCTGAGTGACGGTGCAGGGGCCCGCTTCAACGACGGTGACCGGTACGAGACGTCCGTCATCGACGAAAATCTGGGTCATACCGATCTTCTTGCCGAGAATTGCCTTTTTCATTGTTACACCTCTTTTTGGTATGTTCGGGTAACCGCTTGGCAGTTACCGGTTGATAAAACTGTCGGATCAGCCCCGTGAGATGAAGGCCGTTCCTTTCGGGCGTTGCCCTTACAGCTTGATCTCGATTTCAACGCCTGCCGGCAGATCGAGCTTGGTCAGCGCGTCAACCGTGCGGGGGGTGGGCTGAAGGATGTCGATGAGGCGCTTGTGGGTGCGCATTTCGAACTGCTCGCGGGAATCCTTGTGCTTGTGGGGGGAGCGCAGGATCGTCACGATCTCCTTCTCGGTCGGGAGCGGGATCGGGCCGGACACGCGGGAACCGGTGCGCTTTGCAGTCTCGACGATGCGTGCGGCGCTCTGATCGATGATCGAGGACTCGTACGCCTTCAGCTTGATGCGGATCTTCTGGTTGGCCATTGTCTTTCCTCCTGATTTTGAACTCATGCACACGCTGCCGGGCGTGCTGTTATGCTTTTCTTTCGACGGGCATGAGCTCCGTCGTCCGATTGATGCGGACTGGTCCCCGGAAATTCCCGGCGCTTGCCGCAACCTTCCGGTTCATCCCTGTCGCCGCGTGCGCCTCATCTTTCTGCTGAAAAACCGGCATTTTTGCGCAGAAATCCCCGCACACGACCTTCTAATTATACCGCAAAACCCCGTTTTTTTCAAATCTGCCGTCCCCGATTTTCGTAAAAACTGCGCAAATACAGGCGGTTTTCTCAAACAATTAACGGAAAAACGGCGTCAGATCGACCAATTTTTGCCGGATAAAACGCCCGGGTGCGTGTACATCGTCCCCGAGCGTCCAAATTCAGAAAACGCCCGGGGCCGTGTATACCTCTCCAGGCCGCCAGAATCAGGAAACGCCCGGCAGCGTGGAATCCGCTTCCACCGCCGAACGTTTCCCTTTTTTGATCGCAAAAGTATTCGGATTTTCACCGTTTCACTTCAGCACAATGCTGTCCGCGCCGATGAGGTTTGCCAGCGCGCCGAAGTCGTAGCCCTCGTCCACCCAGTACGCATTGGGGGCCTGCACAGCCTTCTTCTTGCCCTCCCCATCGACCTCCACCAGCACCACCGGGATCCTGCCCGGGGTCTCGGCGAGGATGCGCAGCACCTCGCTTCGCTGGTCGGGGCTGAGCTTCAGGTACAGCTTGCGCTGTCCGCCGTAGGATTGCCGCCGGGGCGCATAGGCCGGTTCCGGTCGCGCAGCGTCCGCGCCACGCAGCGGGGCAACGCGCTCCAGCAGCAGCTTTGCGTCCTCGTCCTCGCGCACGGAGAGCTTGCCGGTCATCACCACCGCCTCATCGGTCAGAAGCTGGGCGGACACGCGCTCGTACACCTTCGGGAACACCAGCACCTCGGTCACGCCGTAGAGATCCTCCAGCTGCACGAAGGCCATCATGTTGCCCGACTTGACCGCCTTCATCTTCTTCTCGGCGATCAGTCCGCCCATGCGCACCACGCGCTGATCGTACTCCATGCCGTGATCCGGATGCTCGGCAAGCTCCGCAAGGAAGCGGGAATTGATCTCCAGCGACGCAAGCTCCTTCGCGTACTCGTCCAGCGGATGGCCGGAGATGTACACGCCGGTGGTCTCGCGCTCCATCTGGAGCATGGTTCTCTTGTCGAACTCGGGCAGATCGGGCATCGGCGGCGGCGGGGCCTTGACCTCGGAGCCGCCCATGTCAAACAGGGAGATCTGGCCCGCGATCACGCTCTTGAGCTGGCGGGACGCGCCGTCCATGGCTCGCTCGAACACGTGCAGCTTCTGGCTGCGCCGCCCGGGCAGGCGATCGAAGGCCCCCGCGCGGATCAGGCTCTCCACGCCCTTCTTGTTGATGGCCCGCGCGGCGTTGCGGTCGATGAAGTCATAGAGGTCGAGGTAGTCGCCGCCGCACTCGCGCTCCTCCACCAGCTCGGCGATGGCGTTGTGGCCCAGGTTCTTGACTCCCGCCAGACCGAAGCGCACGCCCTTCTTGCCGTCAAAGTAGTCCACGGAGAACTTCTCCTGGGAGTGGTTGATGTCCGGCGGCAGCACCGGGATGCCCCGCTTGCGCAGGGCCTGAATGTAATAGGCGATCTTGGTGGTGTTGCCGGGCATGGAGTTCATCAGCGCCGCCATGAACTCCACCGGATAGTGCAGCTTCAGCCAGGCGGTCTGCACGGCGACCACGGCGTAGGCCGCGGCGTGGGACTTGTTGAAGGCGT
>CAMBWJ010000027.1 GCA_945871545.1 uncultured Clostridia bacterium
TATCCGGCAATAGCGCTCCACGATTCCGCAATGGAACCGTGACAGTCGCATGAATCTTCTCCATGCGCCCAACGCAGGCCCCTTCAAGCGGGCCTTTGTTTCGGCGGCGTCCCCTTTGACGCGGCTTCCCCGCTGCTTGAACAGCTCTGCCGCGCGACTCTTGAACAACCGCGCCTCAATTGCAACGGGTTCGTTGTCCGAACCTTGTATGTATCATATCACCGAATCTGCATTTGTCAAGCGTCCAACCTGCATTTTTACAGGAACTCAACAGATTACAGTCGCATCGGCGACAGCCACGCGCGACGGCCCTCACTGTCCTCGATCTCGCAGCGGATGAAGGTCTCGCCCGGCTGGAGCCGATAGACGTTCTCCACCATGCCCTCGCCCGTGCGGCAGCGGCCCTCCACATACACCAGATTCGAGACGAAGGTGCAGCGCCGTACCGGGGAGGTGCTCACGATCAGCTCGCGCTCCGTCAGCTCCGCGTCGATGAACTGCGGGCCCTGGCTTGCGTAGAAGGAGCCGCGCTTCAGCGCCGCGATCACACCCTCGCTCGTCAGTTCGTCCGCCTGCAGCATGGTGTAGGACATGAGCTGCTCGCCGGTGTAGAAGTGGCAGTCGTCCGCCGCGACCTGGGGAATGCAGCAGCCCGCCGTCGCCACCAGATCCAGCACCGCGCCGGAGTCGGCCCGGGGTGCGTTCCAGGGCGCGCCGGAGAAGCTGTTGTAGACCTCCACAGCGCACACGCCCCGCACGCTTTTGATCATCTCCGGCGTGTTCAGCGACCAAGCCGGATGGCAGAGGATCGCCGCGCCGCCACGCGCGTTGATGCGCCCGATCACCTCCGGGTGGTCCATGTCATGGGTGAAGCCCCGGGCGGCGTCCGCATCCGGGAACACGCCCACGATGTGCAGCACCTGCTCCGGGAAGTTGAAGTCGTATTCCGCGCCGGTGAGCACCAGCATGCCCTCGAACTCCTGGGTCGGGCCAGGCGTCCAGTGGTCGCTGAGCACCAGGAAATCGTAGCCCGCATCCCGGAACATGCGCATCACATTTTCCGGCGACTGCGTGCCGTCGCTGCGGGTGGTGTGCGCGTGGGTGTTGCCCTTGTAGTAGCGCTTGCTTGCATCGATCAGCTTCATGCTCTCTTCCTCTTTCTGTTCTTCTTGATGGCGATCATCAGCGGCGGGTCGCCGCTCTGGTTCAGGTAGGCGCGCAGCATCACGTCATAGCTGCGCTCATCCAGCTCCCGCGCCCAGGCAAGCAGCGCGTCGCGCTCCCGCGCGCCCTCGTCGTGTCCGGGATAGACGCACACGGTCATCACGCCGTCCTCCTTTAAGACATCCAGCGCCGCATTGACGGCTTCAAGCGTGGTCTCCGTCTGTGTGGTCACGCCGTGGGCCGCGCCCGGAAGCCAGCCCAGGTTGAACATCACCGCGTCGGCGCTCTCCGGCGGGACGTAGGAAATCATGTTCTGGTGGCCGTCCAGGATGAGCGTCGCGCGCGCCTCCACGCCGGCCTCCTGAAGCCGTGCACGACTGCGCTCCACCGCCTCCTGCTGCACGTCGAAGCCGTACACCCTGCCCGTCTCCCCCACCAGGCCGCACAGCCACAGCGCGTCGTGACCGTTGCCCAGGGTGGCGTCCACCGCCGCTGCGCCGGGGTACAGTGCCCGCTCGATCAGCTCCGCCGCCCAGAAGCGCGCGGATCGAAAATCATTCGCCACTTCCATCCCTCCGGAATCCATTGTATCCTGCAATTACCCGCCGCGCAAGCTGCTTCGGGTAAAGCCGCGCCCATCATCTGTGGACAGCCCTGCGGAAGAAGACTGCCAGCAGCGCCATCGCGCACAGGCTCAGAAGCGCACCCAGGCCCATCGCCATCCACAGCGCCTGCTCCGCCAGCCGCCCGAAGACCAGGTTGGTCAGCACCGCCACGCCGTCGCGCAGCAGGGCGTTGACGCTCAGTTCCGTGGCGCGGTTCTCCCCTGCGACGCGCTCGTTTTCCAGCCGCGCGTACAGCGGCGCGCCCAGCGTCCAGCACAGCTGCAGCACAACCACCGCCGCGATCGAGAGGATCAGGCTCCGGGTCAGCGCCAGTGTGACGCAGCAGACCACCGCCGTCAGGCAGCACAGCGCGCCGAAGCGCACCTCGCCCAGCCGCCGCGTACATTTCTGGGACAGTCCGCCCGCCAGACCTGCGAGGGTCAGCAGCAGATAGGCCCCGCCAAAGGCCGCGCCCGCCATTCCGCAGGCCTCGTACTGCTTCTGTGCGAGAAACACCGTGATTGTCTGGTGCGTCTCCGCCAGCAGCGCCATGGACAGCACCAGCAGCAGTAGCCCCGGTGTGCGCAAAAGGCCCCGCAGCGCCTGACCGAAGTCCCGCACGGGATGGGTCGTCGCGCGCCTCTCCGCCGGGCGCACCTCCACGATGCCCAGCGACAAAAGCGCCGCCGCGCCGTAGCTTACGACGGTCAGCAGGCCCGCAAGGCGGTAATCCTCCCCCACGAAGAGCGCATAGACCACCGCCGCCGCCATCAGTCCCGCCTGACCCAGGCTGTTCCAGACGCCGAAGCAGCACTGGGACTGTCCTTCATCCGCGGACAGATACAGCACGGCCTCCTCCACACCGGAGAGCCCCGCGCACACCACCGCCAGCAGCACGCGCTCGATGAGGAACATGCCGAAGCCCTCCGCGCGCCAGAACACGAGCTTCGACACGAGGTACAGCATGCAGCAGAAGATCATCGTCCTGCGGTAGCCGATGCGATCCGCTACCGCGCCCCAGGGCAGCTCCAGCATCAGTCCCAGCGCCATGGAGATGCTCTCGATCAGGGTGATCTGAAAGATCGTGATCCCCGCCGCCTCCCGGTAGAGGGTGGCGATGGGGCCGTAGAACACCATGCCCTGCAGGAGGGCGATGGCATACATGAGGTAGACATTGCGCCGCGCCCGCACGCTTCGCACCCCTCCATTCTTCATTTGCGCAGAAAACCGCCGGAGTGCTTGCATTCCGACGGCGATCGTCCCGGCCTCAGCTCAGGCCGTAAAACTGCTGCATGTACTCCTCCAGGCAGAGGTTGTTTTCCATGATGTAGGTGGCCGCCTCCACGCCCACGTAGCGGAAGTGCCATGGCTCGTTGGCGATGCCGGTGATGTCGCTCTTTTCCTCGGAGTAGCGCCAGATGAAGCCGTACTCCGCGCAATGCTCCTTCAGCCACGACCACACCCGGTCCTTGCTGCACTTCTCACTGTTGGCGGTGCCCACGTCGATGGCCAGGCCCAGCTGATGCTCGCTGTATCCCGGATAGGCGGCCCACTTGAGCGCCTCGACCTGCGCGTCCTCGTGGGAGTAGCCCTGCTCCTTGAACTTCCGGTACTTCTTCACCAGCATGTTCTTCTGGTCGTCGTAGGTGCGGTAGGAGGAGATCACCAGCGGCGTGCGCCCGGCCTTGCGGCATGCGTCGAACATCGCCTGCAGCTCCGGATAGATGCGGCTGTCCACCCGCTGTCCGTTGCGCAGCTCGGTGAACTCCGGCACCACCCAGTCCTCCGGCACGGCGTGGGTGCTGTTGACCAGCGTCAGGTTCCAGGGAATCTGCTCCGCCAACGCGCCCAGCGACGAGGTCAGTATACAAATCAGCGCCAGCAGCGCCGCAAGCTTCTTCAAACTGTGTGTCATGGTCACTTTCTCCTTGTGTGCACATCAAACCATGATCTATTATAGTGCCTTTTTCGCAGAAAGGCAACGGTTTCTTCGACGGCGAACATGAAAAAAGCGGAGAGAGGCGTGCTCTCCCCGCATCCATTTCCTGCGTCAGATGACGTAATCGCGATTGAACTTCTCCACGCCGGAGGCGGAATAGAGGTAGATGTTGGAGTACGGCTTCAGCTCGCCCGTGCGGATGATGAACTTCGCGCCGCTGGCCATCGGCAGAAACTCCGTCTGCGGAATCACGTTGAATTTGTGCGCCTTAAACAGGCCCAGGATGTAGCCGAACGTCTCGGGATTGTGCTCCAACATCTCCTGCGCGATGGTGACTTCATCAAAGATCGCCTCGGAGAGCAGCAGGTTCAGGCAATCGACGAAGGACGGAATGCCCGCGCACATGGCGAGATCCACATACTCCACGCCCTTCGGGATCGGAAAGCCCGCGTCGCAGATCATGACGCAATCCGTATGTCCCAGCCCGGCCACCAGTCCGGCCAGCTGTTTGTTGAGAATACCCCTCTTTTTCATAATGCACCTCGATTGATCCAGATTTTACCTGACCCGATTATAGCACCCGCAGTTTCCACCGTCAATCGCAGTTCGCTTCCTCCCCGTAGACCGCCCGCAGCTGTGCGCTGGGCTGGCCGTCCGCGTCGTAGAGCAGCAGCGGTTCGAGCCATTTGAGCCCGCTGGCCGCGCCCTTCACCGCCTCGATCAGCACCACGCGCGGCGGCTTGTCCGCCCGGGCGTGCACCGTCTGCATGCGCTTGGGCTCCAGCCCCGCACCGTGCAGCGCGTGCATCAGCTCGAAGGCACGCCGTGCCGGAAACACCGCGCAGAAGCGCCCGCCGTACTTCAAGAGGCGGCTTGCGGACTCCGAAAGCTCTTGAAGCGTCAGACCCTCCGCCTGCCGTGCGATGCGCTCCTGCGCCGTCGCGCTGGGAAAGCCGCTGCCCGCAGCCTCGTAGGGCGGGTTGCACACGATCAGCGAATATCCGCCGATCCCCAGCAGCGCGGGAGCCTGACGCAGATCGGCGCAGTGAATGCGCACGCGATCCTGCACGCCGTTGAGCGCCACGCTGCGCCGGGCCATGTCGGCCATCTCCGCCTGGAGCTCCACGCCGTCCACGCAGCAGTCCGGGCGGTGCGCTGCCAGCAGCAGCGAAATCGCGCCGTTGCCGCAGCCCAGATCGGCGATGCGCTCCCGCCGCTTCGGCGCGCAGAAGCGGGCAAGCAGCACCGAATCCGTGCCCAGGCAGAAGGTTCCCGGCCGCTGGATCAGGCGGAAGCCGCCGGTTTGCAGATCGTCCAGGCGCTCACCCGGTTTCAGCTCCACTTCCGTCATTGCGCCGTCCCAGGAGTCAGCGTCCAGATCTGCTCCGGCTGCATCACATCCAGATAGCGCATCACCACGTATCCATTCTCCCCGCAGTATACCAGCGCGCGATCGGAGGTGGTCACGCCGAAGATCTCCCTGCCCTCGGCCTGCACGCACAGGATCTGTCCGCCGTCAATCTCCCCTTCCGGCGCGACAGCCTCCGCCGTGAGCTGCGACTGCTTCACCAGCGGCACGCCGCACTTCAGGCAGAGGTACTCCACAAACTCCAGACTGTCCGCGAAGCCCGCCTGCTGGCCCAGACAGTTGCCGGACATACGCAGCAGCTGCTGCTGAAGGCCCTCTTCGGCATAGTCATCCAGCGCCGGCGCGGCGTAATCCTCCGCGCGCCGCGCACCCTCGCCGTTGAGCGCCGCCAGGGTAACCGCGTCGGCGATTCCGCTGACGGACAGTCCGCTGGCCAGCTGGAACTGCA
Source organism: uncultured Clostridia bacterium (assembly GCA_945871545.1). The sequence continues at coordinate 5,526 of CAMBWJ010000027.1, forward strand.
TCACGCCCAGCTCCGTGCGCATGGTGAAGCTCCCCCCGGCGGGATAGCCCAGCTCCGTCAGGCGCGCGCACAGCGCGGCAACCGCCTCGCCCTCCATTCCACGCCGCAGCGCGCTCTCCTCGCTGCGCATCGCGGCAACATCGGTGAAGAGCGCCTCGCAGGTGGCATAGTCCGCGTCGCCGCTGCTCTCCAGTCCGCTTGCCGACTGGAAGCGCTTCACGGCCTGCTGCGTGGCCTCGCCGTAGCGCCCGGTGCACTCGCCCCGGAAGTAGCCCTTGCTCCTCAGCCACTGCTGGATCCGGCGCACGTGAACGCCCGATTCCCCGGCTGCGGCGCAGCTGCTTTGCAGAAAGCCGTTCCAGTCCACAGCCTCGCCCTCGTACAGGCGAAGGAGCACCGCGCCGTCGGCCACGCCCGTCTCCATCAGGCCGTTCGCCAGCTGGAAGCGGTACACCGCCGCCGCCGTGGCCTCGCCGTAGGCCCCGTCGCAGTTGCCCTTGAAGTAGCCCAGCTCCTTCAGGACGCGCTGGAGCTTCTCCACGTCCGCGCCGTAGCTGCCCTCCGCCAGCGAAGCCTGCTCCGTGCGCGCCTGTGCAAGGCCCGTCAGATACGCCTGTTCGCTGATCGCCTGGCCGCTGAACAGCAGCTCCACGGTCTGCGAATCCGCCTCGCCCGTCACCGGCAGGCCGTTGACCGCCTGGAAGTTGCGCAGGGCATTGACGGTCACCTCGTCCAGCTCACCGTTGCAGGCGCTGTCGCGGTAGCCCAGCTCGTAGAGCTTGTGATCCACCTCCAGCATGTCCACCTCGGGATCCACAGCCGCCTCACCCCAGGCAAGCGACGGCATCGCAAGCGCCGCCAGCAGCGCCAGCAGCCAAATCAACCTTTGCTTCATAGCTTTCTCCTTCCCGGGAACCGTTCTCACTTCTTCAGGTACTTGAGCTGAACGAAGCCGCGCCTGCTGCCGTACTTCACATAGGCCCAGCTCTTGTCGTAGGCAGTCACCGTCAGCTTCGCGCCTGCGGGGATCGTGCACACGCGGCTGCTAGAGGTGGAATTCTTCTTGTACAGCACAGCCGAGGCCGTGGTGCGGGCGCTGATGTCGCAGAACACCACGTCCAGATCGACGATCCGCACGTCCTCCTCTTCCTCGGAAGCCTCGGTGGGCGCGGGTGTGCACAGCACATCCTCCGCAGTTGGCTGATCCGCAGGCACCGCCGCCGCGCTCAGATAGCGCAGCGCCGCGAAGCCCTGCGCGCCGCCCGTCGCCTCGACCAGCGCCCAGTCCTCGTCGAAGGCCAGCACCCGCACGCGCGCACCCCGCGCCAGCGTGCCCACCGCTGCCGCCGCCGTGGACGGCTTCGACCGCAGGGTCAGCGCGCTCCCGGAGCTCACGCGCACGTAGTTGTAGAGCGTTCCGACGGGCACGAACATGCCCTCCGCACCCTCCGGCGCGCGGGCAGGCTCCAGCGTCGGCAGCGGGGAGCCCGTCGGCAGCGGCCGATCCACCGCAGTGGGGTCGGGCCGGAGCGTCGGCGCAGGGGTTCGCGTGGGATTGACCGTGGGCGTGGGCGTTGCAGATACTGTCACAGTCGGCGTAGAGCTTGCCGTGGGCGTGGATGTTGCAGTTGCCGTAGGAGTTGCAGTCGCCGTAGGAGTTGCAGTCGCCGTAGGAGTTGCAGTCGCCGTCGGAGTTGCAGATGCAGTGGGCGTTGCGGATGCCGTCGCAGTCGCAGATGCAGTGGGCGTTGCGGATGCCGTCGCAGTCGCTGTAACAGTCGGCACAACCGTCGCCGTGACTGTCGGTTCCGGCGTTTCCGTCGGCTCCGGCGTTCCGGTGGGTTCCAATGTCTCCGTCGGCTCCGGGCTGGTCTCTGCGCTCGGCTCCGGCGTATCGGTCGGCTCCGGCTGACACAGCAGCGCTGCGGGCAGGTAGCCCTGCGCGCCGCCCTCCGTCTCCACGCGCGCCCAATTTTCCGAGCGCTCCAGCAGGCGAACCCGCGTCCCCGCCAGCAGCGTCTCAATCGTTCGCGCACCCTCCAGCGGAAGCTCCAGCAGACTCGCATCCGCACCGAGCGCCATCTCGCCGGAAGCGGACGCAAATTCTTCGCCGATCCATTCAAAATCCCGCAGGCCCTCCACCGGCGCCCAGGCCTGAAGGCCGCGAACCTCCACCAGCACGCGACCGCCCTGCGCGCCCAGCACCCGCAGCGCAAGGCCATCCTCGACCTTCGCGCAGACGGATTCTCCCGACGCATCCGCGTACAACGTCTGTTTTCCCGACGCATAAGCCGCAGCGACAGCCTCTCCGCCGCCCGCCGGGGACGCATAGCTGGCCCCCGCCAGTGCGACCGACCGCAGCTCTGTGCCGGGGTAGTAGAACGAGAGAATCTCCTGCGCACGCATGCCATAATCCCGCGCCATTGCCTGCGCGCCGCGCTGGCTCATGCCGATGCCGTGGCCATAGCGACGGAAGGTGACGCAGAAGCAGTCGCCCTCGTCCGTCACCTCCACCGTCTCGTTGGATGAGGAGTTGATGGACAGGCCGTACCAGTCCTCCAGACCGCCGTAGGTGGGCACGTCCACCGTAGCCGCGAGAGTCACGGCCGCGCCGTCGGACAGCCGCTTCGATTGCACCCGCAGCTCGAAGCCCAGCGTGCGGTACAGCCTGCTCGGCGCGGCGTACTTCGGATTCTTCGCCGTGATTCTTTCAACGGAAAGGATCTTCACATCCGCCGCAGCGGTGCTGAGCTTCTGCCCGGCCAGTACGTCCTGCACGCCCTCCAGCAACGCACTTTCCAGCGAGGAATGCAGGTCGCCCGCATCCTTCGCGATGCGCGCCGTGGTCTTTTTCGCTGAAGCATTCCCCAGATCGTAGGGATCGTCCTTCACCACGCTGTAGCTCAGACTGCCTCCCCAGACGTTCTTCGTGGCCTCAGTCTGACCGCCGTTGGAGGCGGTGTAGTAGCAGCTCGCGAGCGTGCTCCCGCTGTAAAGCGCAAGGCCTGCGGTCTCCTGCACCGCCTGAATCACCCGGGTCTGACTGGCGTTGTAGCCCTTGAACACCTGATCGGCGGAGGTGTCCACCACGTCGTAGCTCCTGGAAGCCTGGGTGGACAGCTTCTTCAGCGAGTAGTTGCGCGCCGCAACCGCCTGGGCCTTCAGCGCCTCCAACGGAAAGGAATTGGACATCTCGTAGCCCACCACGCCGCAGAGGTAGTCCTCCATGGGCAGGTGCAGCACCGCCGTGATCGCGGAGCCGCTTGCGCTGAGGTAGAGGTCGCCGCAGAACACGTTTGCCAGCGCGGGCGACTGAAAGCGCACGCCGCCGCTCCCGCAGCGCAGCAGACGCGCACCGGAGCCGCAGTTCAACTCCACGCCGCCGCTGGAGAGGGTGAGCGCGCCGCCCTCCGCACGCAGTGTGACCCTGCTGCCCGCAGGGATGTTCAGCGAGAATTCCCCGGAGCATACATAGTCGCAGTCCGCCGTGAAGACCAGCTCCGAGGGCGTGCCCAACCGCGTGAGCTTCACCCGCACCAGACCGTCGGCCTCTGCGCGAACCGACGCAAGCTCCGCGCCCGCAAGCAGCAGAACCAGTGCCAGCAGCGCGCTCAGCGCCCGGCGTGCGAATCTGTCTCTCCCTCGCGTATTCAAGGCTCTCTCCCCGCTTCTTTCGTACTGCGTATAGCTGTCTAGCTTCTATTATACATGATCCCGCAGCTCTGCGCCAGTCTTGAACAGGAATGTCACATTCTTCTTCCCTTTTCGACAAATTGCGTCATGCATCAATTCTTTCCTTAAAATATGCTCCTTATTAACAATCGGCCCTTTTCTCTGTTCAAGCCGTGTATTTTTCACCATATAAGTATGAGAACATAACAATAATTCTATTTTTCAGATGGAAAAGTCGAGGTAAATCCGGTATAATTTTCTTAACAATGGAGTATGGGCGAGTTTCACCCAGCTCCGGAATCGGGGGTAGGAAGCATGCTGGACGCATTGATCGTGGGCGCGGGTGTGGTTGGCTGCGCCGTGGCGCGGGAGCTGAGCCGCTATGCGCTGGACGTGGCCGTGCTGGAGCGGGAGGAGGACGTGGGCGCGGGCACGTCGAAAGCCAACAGCGCCATCATTCACGCGGGCTTCGACGCGGAGCCGGGAACCCTGAAGGCGCGCTTCAACGTGGAGGGCTGCGCGCGGATGGGACAGCTTGCCCGGGAGCTGGACATTTCCTTCCGGCGCAACGGCTCGCTGGTGGTTGCGCTGACGCAGGAGGATCTGCCGAAGCTTGCGGAACTGAAGGCGCGCGGCGAGAAGAACGGCGTGCCCGGGCTGCGCATCCTCAGCGGCGACGAGGCGCGCGCAATGGAACCTGCGCTGTCGGGAACCATCGCCGCAGCGCTCCACGCGCCCACGGCGGGGGTCGTCTGCCCCTTTGAGATGACCCAGGCGCTGGCGGAGAACGCCTGCGAAAACGGCGTTGCGTTCCATCTGAACACCCGCGTGGAACAGGTCGAGGCCATCGACGGCGGCTACCGCGTCCACAGCGACCGGGGCGACTTCGAGGCGAAGGTCATCGTCAACTGCGCGGGCCTGTACAGTGATGTACTCCACAACCAGCTCTGCGGGGAGCAGCTGCGCATCATCCCCCGCCGGGGCGAGTACATGCTGCTGGACCGCAAGGCGGGTTCCCTGGTGAACAAAACGATCTTCCAGTGCCCCGGCAAGCTGGGCAAGGGCGTGCTGGTCACGCCCACGGTGCACGGCAACCTGATGATCGGCCCCACCGCCGAGGACATCAACGACTGCGAGGCCACCCGCACCACCGCAGAGGGACTCGCGAAGGCCGCCTCCACCGCCTCCCTGAGCGTGCCGGGACTGCCGCTTCGCCAGGTCATCACCTCCTTTGCAGGACTGCGCGCCCATCTGGACGGCAGCATGCACGACTTCCGCATCGGCCAGATGCGCCCGGGCTACTTCGAGGCTGCGGGCATCGAGTCCCCCGGACTCACCGCCGCGCCCGCCATCGGGGCGCACCTCGCCGGGGAGATTGCCGCATACCTGAATGCAGAAACCAAGGCCAATTTCACCGCCACCCGCCGCGTGGTGCGTCCCCGTGAGATGGACTTCGCATCCCGTCAGGCGCTGATTCAGGAGAACCCCGCCTACGGCAACATCATCTGCCGCTGCGAACAGGTGAGTGAGGGCGAGATTCTGGACGCCATCCGCCGTCCGCTGGGCGCGCGTTCGCTGGACGGCGTGAAGCGCCGCACCCGCGCGGGCATGGGCCGCTGCCAGGCGGGCTTCTGCTCGGCGCGCGTGATGGAGCTTCTGCGCCGGGAGCTGGGCGCGGACTTCGAGATCACCAAGTGCGGCCCCGGCTCACCCATGACCGTCGGGGACGGAAAGGAGCGCTGAACATGGAGAGGCATGAACTGATCGTCATCGGCGGCGGCCCTGCGGGTCTGGCCGCAGCGACCGCAGCCCGGAAGGCGGGCGTGGAGGACGTGCTGATCCTGGAGCGCGAGGACTGCCTGGGCGGCATCCTGAACCAGTGCATCCACAACGGCTTCGGTCTGCACCGCTTCAAGGAGGAGCTGACCGGCCCGGAGTACGCCCAGCGCTGGATCGACGAGGCCGCATCCCTCAACATCCCCTGCCGCACCGGTACGATGGTGCTGGAGCTGACCGCCGATCGGGTGCTGACCTGCACCGGGCGCGCAAGCGGGCTTCAGCAATTGCAGGCGGACGCGGTGATCCTGGCCATGGGCTGCCGGGAGCGTCCCCGTGGGGCGCTGAACATCCCCGGCTATCGTCCGGCGGGCATTTACTCCGCAGGCACGGCCCAGCGCCTGATCAACATCGAGGGCTGCATGCCGGGTCGCGAGGTGGTGATCCTGGGCTCCGGCGACATCGGCCTCATCATGGCCCGACGGCTCACGCTGGAGGGCGCGCAGGTCAAGGCCGTGGCCGAGCTGATGCCCTACTCCAGCGGACTGCGCCGCAACATCGTGCAGTGCCTGGACGACTTCGGCATCCCGCTGAAGCTGAGCCACACGGTGGTGAACATCCGCGGCAAGCGCCGCGTGGAGGGTGTGGTGCTCGCCCAGGTGGACGAGAACCGCCGCCCGATTCCCGGCACGGAGGAGGAGATCCCCTGCGACACGCTGCTGCTGTCGGTGGGCCTGCTTCCC
>CAMBWJ010000028.1 GCA_945871545.1 uncultured Clostridia bacterium
TCGGTGCCCATGTGGCGCTTGATGGAGATGATGGTGCGCTCCGGGTTGGTGACGGCCTGACGCTTTGCGACCTGGCCGACCAGGCGCTCGCCGTTCTTGGCGAAGGCCACGACGGAGGGCGTGGTGCGGGCGCCTTCGGCGTTCGCGATGACAACGGGTTCGCCGCCTTCCATGACAGCGACGCAGGAATTGGTGGTACCAAGGTCAATGCCGATAATCTTGCTCATAACTATATCCTCCTGAACGTTCTGGTTGATTTCCGATTTAGAATTGGGTTTCCATATATATGAAACTTCTCTGTGAGAAGAAGTTTGCCCTGCGCCTTATTCGGCGCAAACCTTGACCATCGCGTAGCGGATGATCTTGTCCTTCACCCGGTAGCCCTTCTGGAACACCTCCAGAATCTTGCCGGGCTCCTCGCCGGCCTCGCGCATCACGGCGTTGTGCTTTTCGGGATCGAACTGCTCGCCCAGGGAGGGCACCTCCTCGAAGCCGAAGCGCTTGAGGCCGTCCAGCAGCGTGGTCAGCGTCATGCGCACGCCGTCGGTCAGTCCGTCGTTCACACCGGCCTTGTCGGCGGCGTCCAGCGCGCGCTCCAGGTTGTCGATGCTGGGCAGCATCGCCGCGATGGCCTCGCGCACGCCGTCCTCATAGCCGTCCGCGCGGGCGGTCTGGTTGCGGCGCTTGAAGTTCTGGAAGTCCGCCTGGGTTCTGCGCAGCGAATCGAGGTACTCGTCCCGCTGGGCCACGGCGGTCTCCAGCGCGGCCTGCCACTGCTCGATGGTGGCCTCGCCCTGGTTGTCCGCAGCCTGCTGCGTCTCCTCAGTTGCAGGCTCCGCCGCGTTTACGGTTTCCGTCGCCTGATCCTCGGCGGCCGTCGGGTTCTGATTGTCCTTTTTCTTCATTTCTCTGTCCTTTCGCCGGGAAGCATCCTCCGGCCCGATATTTTATGCCTTGCGGTTGGAGAGCAGCTCGGTCACCGCGCGCCCCATGAACTCCAGCACCGGAATCACCCGGTTGTAATTCATGCGCGTGGGGCCGATGATGCCCAGCGTGCCGCTGGCCTGATCGCCAACGCGGTACTGCGCGGTGACGATGGAGCAGTCGCTCATCTCCGGAATGCTGTTCTCCGCGCCGATGCGGATGGTCACCTCCATGCCGCCGGAGCGGTTCATCAGCTTGCGCAGCTTATCCTTGGACTCCAGCACCGCAAGGAAGCTCTTGGCCTTCTCCACGTCGCTGTACTCGGGATAGTTCAGCAGCATAGAGCTGCCGCCCACCACCACGTCCGAGGAATCCTCCTCCTCGATCTTCCTCTCGATCACCCGCAGGGCCTCGCCCATCAGCTTGCGGTTGTTGTCCGCGTCGCGCAGCAGCTCTGAGAAGGTCTGGCGCACCGCGTCCAGCGACTTGTTCGCCAGCCGCTCGGTGAGCATCCGGGAGATGGAGTAGAGGTCGTCCGCATCCAGTCCCTCGGGAATCCGGATCACCGCGTCTTTTACGATGCCCAGATTCGTCACGATAATCATCAGCGCCGTGCATTCCGCCACGGGAACCAGCTGGATGTGCCGGATGCGCAGCCTGCCCAGCTGAGGAGCCACGATCACCGAGGTGTACCGCGTCGCGTCCGCCAGCACCTGTGCCGCAGAGCGGATCACGCCGTCTACCTGGGCGCTGCGCGCCTGCATGTAGTCGTGCATGCGCTCCCGCTCGTCGTTGGAGAGCTTGCCGACCTTCATCAGCCGGTCCACGTACAGGCGGTAGGCCTTGTTCGAGGGAACGCGCCCCGCCGACGTGTGCGGCTGATCCAGATAGCCCAGCTCCTCCAGATCGGACATCTCATTGCGAATCGTCGCCGGCGAAAAGCCAACGCCGGATTTGCGGGAGATGGTTCTGGATCCGACGGGCATCGCCGTGGTGATGTAGTCGTCGATGATGGCCTGCAGGATCAGAAACTTTCGTTCGTCCATTTGCATCGGATTTTCCTCCTCTCCGCACGTAGAATCGCAAACCCGCTTGCAGCGTTCGCCGCTCCCGGGAGGCTGTTAGCACTCAATAGGTTCGAGTGCTAACGTCTGGGTATAGTTTATCGCCGCCCCGGAATTTTGTCAACAGTCTGCCCCTCAATTTTGATGTTAATTTTCTGTTTTCGCCCGTGAGGCTGAGAAAAGGGCGCTCCGCGTACAGCTTTTCATGCGGAAGCGGCTTTCATGCGCCCAATCCTTCGCAAATCATATGTAAAAACATGCAAAAGTGGTTGAATCGGGGGGCGATTTATGCTATAATTTCAGTTGCGTGATTAACCAGATGCCAGATACGCCGGAGATCTGACAGTCCGGTTAGAGTGAGGTGAAAATCCATGAAAGAGAAAATCCATCCGAATTACGGCAAGGCAATCGTTCGCTGCGTTTGCGGCGAGACTTTTGAAACGGGTTCCGTGAAGAAGGAGCTGCGCGTAGATATCTGCTCTAAGTGCCATCCCTTCTACACCGGCAAGCAGAAGCTGGTTGATACCGGCGGACGTGTTGACCGCTTCAAGAAGCGCTACGGCATGTAGTCAGATCAAAAGCACCGGGGCGGCCTGCCGTCCGGTGCTTTGCCTGTCTATGCGCGCGCATGCGACATTCCAGCAGACCGGCAAATGCGCGCGGTCTGCTTTTCTTTTTCCTATTTTATAGCAAATCTTTTGTTCCAGGGAGGCGATGGCATGGCGAAGCTCAGGCGCTTTGGCGGAACGCCCGTCGCGGAGGGCGTGCGGCTGGAGGTTGGCAAGTACACCGTGTTTGCGGTCCGCAATGCAAACAAGGACATCTCCGTTCGCATGCGCAGGGAGCCACGGGTGCTGCTGCGCACGCTGATGCGCATACCGCTGCTGCGGGGTGCGGTTCGCATGCTGCGGGATATCCACCGCTTCTTCGACGGCCTCAGCGAGTCCTCGGAGCTGGAGCCGCAGCAGGTTGTGCGGGGCACGGGCCTCGAGCGCAGCGTCGCGCGTCTGTTGGGCGTACATCCCCAGCGCATCGTCGCCTGGATCGACGCGATTCTTCTACTCCTGATCGCATTCGTGTGCATGTACGCCGCGCCCCTGGGCGCGGAGGCCTTCCTGCTGAACTACCTGGATCTCACCCGCGCCGCCGTCAACGGAATCGTGTGCGCGGTGCGCATCTTCGGCTTTCTGCTGGCGATCGGCTTTGGCTGTCATCTGCGCATATTCCGGCGCATGCTGATGTACCGCTGCGCCATCAACCGGGCGACGAACTGCTACGAGCGCCACGGCGCGCTGACGCTGGAGAACGCCATGGAATACCCCAACTGCACCCGCCGCAGCGAAGCTGCGTTTCTGATCTGCGTGATGATCGTTTCGATGATCCTGTTCTCCTGGATTCGCACCGACGGCGTATTGCTCACGCTGGCCTCGCGGCTGGCGATCCTGCTGGGCGTGGCGGCGGTGCTGAACGAGCCCTTCTCCGCGCTGGAGGCTGCGGAGCTGAACTGGGCCACCCGCATCCTGCGCGCACCCATCGACCTGATCCAGCATATGACGACGCTGGAGCCCCATCCGCAGGTCATGGAGGTTGCGCTGTGCGCATTCCGTGCGGCGCTGGGTGAAATCGATGAAGAGGTGACGGACAATTGACCATCGCTGAATGGCTTCGGAGCGCGACGGAGGAGCTGATGCAGTCCGGCTGTCCGGATCCCTCCGTGGACGCGCGCTGGATCGCCGAGGACGCGCTGCGCATGTCGCCCACGGAGCTGCGCTTCGAGGGGCACAATGCCCTGAACCCGAAGCAGCTGGACGTGATGAACGCGTATCTTACCCGTCGCAAGCAGGGCGAGCCGGTGCAGTACATCCTGCAGCGCGCGGACTTCATGGGGCTCAAGCTGTACGTGGACAAGCGCGTGCTGATCCCCCGCCAGGACACCGAGACGCTTGTGGAGGCCGTGATCGTGGAGCTGCAGACGAAGAAGCGGCCCCGGGTACTGGATATGTGCGCAGGCAGCGGTGCCATCGGACTTTCCATCAAGAGTCTGGTGCCGGGGGCCGAGGTCACGCTCAGCGATCTGAGCACCGGCGCGCTGGAGGTCGTGAAGAAGAACGCCCACGCGCTGGAGGCGGAGGTCAGCATCCGCCACGGCGACCTGTTCGAGGCCGTCGGGAAGGAGAGGTTCGATCTCATCGCCTCCAATCCGCCTTACATCCGCGCAAGCGAAATGGCGAACCTTCAGCGCGAAGTGCAGTTTGAGCCCGCCATGGCGCTGGACGGCGGTCTGGACGGTCTGGACTTCTACCGCCGCATCGCCGCCAAAGCCGCCGACCACCTGAACCCGCTCGGCAGCCTCTATCTGGAGGTGGGCGAGGGCGAAGCGCCGGACGTGCTGTGCATGGTGCGCGCAGGTCTCGACTGCAAGGCCTCGGGCGTGCTGAAGGACCTGAACGGAATCGAGCGCATCGTCTGGGCGCGCTGCAATTGACATCAACCATCAGAAGGGATTGGAACCGATGCCGGAACTTTCTTACAACGCGCAGGAGCGCATTGCACGCCAGCTGGAGAGCATCGAGGGCCGCTTTGAGGAGCTGTCCATCCGCATCACGCTGCCCGAGGTCATCTCGGACAGCGCGCTGTTTACGCGGCTGATCCGGGAGCACGCGGAGCTGGAGGAGCTGAACGCCATCGCCTTGGAGCACCGCCGGCTGCGGGAGGAGATCGCCGCCGCCGAGGAGCTGCTGAATGATCCCGACATGCGGGAGATGGCGGAGGAGGAGCTTGTGGAGCTGCGACAGCGCCTTGCGGACAAGACCCAGCAGGCGCGCATCGCGCTGCTGCCCAAGGACCCGGACGACCACAAGAACGCCGTGCTGGAGGTGCGCGCGGGTGCGGGCGGCGACGAAGCCGGGCTGTTCGCGGCGGAGCTGCTGCGCATGTACCTGCACTACGCCGACGCCCACGGCTGGAAGACCGAGATCATCGAAGACGGCTCCACGGAGCTGGGCGGCGTGAAGGAGAGCGTGGCGCTGATCTCCGGCAAGAACGTGTTCCAGAAGCTGAAGTACGAATCCGGCGTGCACCGGGTGCAGCGCGTGCCGGTGACCGAATCCTCCGGTCGCATCCACACCTCCACCGCCACGGTGGCAGTGCTGCCCGAGGCCGGCGACGTGGAGATCGAGATCAACATGAACGACCTGCGCATCGACACCTACCGCGCGTCCGGTGCGGGCGGACAGCACGTCAACCGCACCGACTCCGCCGTGCGCATCACCCACATCCCCACGGGGCTTGTGGTCACCAGTCAGGACCAGCGCAGCCAGATTCAGAACCGCGAGCGCGCCATGCAGGTGCTCAAGACCCGACTGTACGACATGCAGCGGCAGAAGCAGCAGAGCGAATACGCCGACCAGCGCAAGGGCCAGATCGGCACCGGCGACCGTTCCGAGCGCATCCGCACCTACAACTTCCCCCAGGGACGCGTGACCGACCACCGCATCGGCCTGACCCTGTACAAGATTGACAGCATCATGAACGGCGATCTGGACGAGATCATCGACGCGCTGACCCTCGCCGAGCAGACCGCCCTGCTGGAGAACGAAAACTGATTTGAAGAAGGCGATTTCCTTGAACACCCGCGTATTGAAGCCGGACGACGCCGCCATTCGTGAGGCCGCACAGCTGATCCGCGAGGGCAGGCTGGTGGGCATCCCCACCGAGACGGTGTACGGGCTGGGCGCGGACGCGCTGAACCCGGAGGCCGTGGCCTCCATCTTTGAGGCGAAGGGCCGTCCCGGCGACAATCCGCTGATCGTGCACATCGACGATATGGAGGATCTGCGGCCGCTGATCGCCGTGGAGCCCTCCCCCGCCGCCCGCGCGCTGATGGCCGCGTACTGGCCGGGACCGCTGACGCTGATCTTCCCGAAGTCCGCTCTCGTGCCCCTGCGCACCACAGGTGGGCTGAACACCGTGGCCGTGCGCATGCCGTCCCATCCGATTGCGCGGGCGCTGATCCGCGCGGCAGGCTGTCCCATCGCCGCGCCCAGCGGCAACCGCTCCGGGCGACCCAGCCCCACCACCGCCGCCCACATGTTTGAGGACATGGACGGCCGCATCCCGCTGATTCTGGACGGCGGGGCCTGCGACGTGGGCGTGGAGTCCACCGTGGTGGACATGACCGGCGACGTGCCGCGCATCCTGCGCCCCGGCGGAGTCACCCGGGAGCAGATCGCAGCCGTCTGCGGCGACTGCGTGGTGGATTCCGCGGTGATGCGGCCCCTTCGCGAGGACGAGCGTCCCCGATCCCCGGGCATGAAGTACCGCCACTACGCTCCTGCGGGCCAGCTGACCATCTTTCATGGCGAACCCGCGCGGGTGATCGAGGCCATTTGCGAGACCTACGACCAGGCGGTGCGCGATGGCCACCGCCCGCTGATTCTGGCACTGGAGGGCAGTCTTTCGCGCTACGGTGCGCGCCGCCTGGAGTCCCTTGGAATGGACGCCGCCGGCATGGCCCACGTGGTCTTTGCTGCGCTGCGGGACGCAGACGCGCTGGGCGCGGACGTAATCCTCTCCGAAGCCGTGGAGGCCGAGGGCATCGGCCTCGCGGTGATGAACCGTCTGGGAAGAGCTGCGGCGTTTCACATCGTGGAGGTCTGACCAAATGACGATCATCGAGCGAAGCGGCTACCGCTTCTGTGTGGATCTTCCGGCAACGCAGGCGTACTATGAACGCCACAGCCTCTGCGACTGTTCCTGCTGCCGGAACCTCTACGCCGGGATTCAGAGGCACTTCCCGAAGCTGGACGCCTTCCTGCGCGATTTCGGCGTGGACATCGCGCGCCCTGATGAAGCGTCGAGTTCGGAGGAGGGTGCCAGCATCGAATACTTCGAGGTGGATTACACCGTCTGCGGACACGTGGAAGCGATGGGCGAATATGAATTCGGCCTCGCGGATTCCGTTCCGGTGCACATCGCCGTTCGCGACGACTTCGTCGCACCGAACGAGCAGACCGGCGAATACTTCACGCTCAGCGTGTATGGAATCCGCCTGCCCTGGGTGCTGGACGAACCCGTCCCGCAGCCGCAATCCGCGCGGCGATTCGCAAGAATGAAGCAAATTCTGAACCGCAAGCATAAGGATTGACGCTGTGCAACAGACCGCGTAATACCAAAAATCAGGGTTGCCCCGACGAACCAATTTGTTCTGTCGGGGCAACCCCTTTTTTATCTGTTCAGATGGATCAGATTTCTTCGTCGGGTTCCGCAGGCGCTTCCTCAATGTTCATGTCGAGGTCGCTGCCGGTCTCCGGTGCCTCGGTGGCTTCGATTTCCACGTCAGCCTCCTCCTCGGGCTCCGGCTCGGCGCGGGCCACGCAGACGACCTTGCTGTCCTCGCCCACGCGCATCAGGCGCACGCCCTGGGTGTTGCGGCCCAACACGGAGATGCTGTTCACCGGCGTGCGGATCACGGTGCCGTCGCTGGTGATCAGCAGCAGGTCCTCATCGTCGTGCACCAGCAGCTGCGCCGCCAGGTTGCCCGTCTTGTCGGTGAGGTTCATGGCCTTGATGCCCTTGCCGCCGCGCTGCTGCAGGCGGTACTCGTCGATGTCGGTGCGCTTGCCGTAGCCGTTCTCGGTGATGGAGAGCACCTGCGCGCCCTCCTCCACGAAGGCCACGTCGATGACCTCGTCGCCCTCGTCCAGATCAATGGAGCGCACACCCATGGCGCTGCGGCCCATCGGGCGCATGTCGCTCTCATGGAAGCGGATGGACATGCCGTCGCGGGTGCCCACCAGGATGTCGCTGTCGCCCTCGGTGCGGCGCACGCCGATCAGCTCGTCGTCGTCCCGCAGCACGATGGCGATCAGGCCCGCGCGGCGCAGGTTCATGAACTCGCTCAGCTCGGTGCGCTTGATCGTGCCCTTGCGGGTGGCCATCACGAGGTAGGTGCCCTCCGACTTCTCCGCCGGGAAGGGCAGCATGGTGGTGACCTTCTCGCCCGGGGACAGCTGCAGGAGGTTGACGATGGCGGTGCCGCGCGCGGTGCGCCCGGCCTCGGGGATCTCGTAGCAGTTCATCTGGTACACGCGGCCCCTGTTCGTGAAGAACAAGATGGGATCGTGGGTGGAGGTGACGTACATCTGCTCCACGAAGTCCTCCTCGCGGGTGGTGGTGGCGATCACGCCCTTGCCGCCGCGGCGCTGGGCGCGGTAGGTGGTCTTGGGCAGGCGCTTGACGTAGCCGTAGTGGGTCATGGTGACCACCATGTCCTCCTCCTCGATCAGATCGAGCATGTCGATCTCGCCCTCGAGAGCGGAGATTTCGGTGCGGCGCTCGTCGGCGAACTTGTCGCGAATCTCCAGAATCTCGTCGCGGATGATGCCCAGCACCAGCTTCTCATCCGCCAGAACCGCCCGGAAGTAGGCGATCTGCTTCTGCAGCTCCGCATACTCGGCCTCGATCTTGTCGCGCTCCAAGCCGGTCAGGCGCTGCAAACGCATGTCGAGGATGGCCTGTGCCTGGCGGTCGGAGAGTCCGAAGCGCTCCATAAGTCCCGTCTTGGCCTCCTGCGCGGTGCGGGAGGCGCGGATCATGCGCACGACCTCGTCGATGTTGTCCAGCGCGATGATCAGACCCTCCAGAATGTGGCTGCGGGCCTCGGCCTTGTTCAGGTCGTACTGCGTGCGCCGGCGGATCACGTCCTCCTGGTGCTCGATGTAGTGGTGGATGATCTGCCGCAGGGACAGAATCTTCGGCTCGCCGTCCACCAGCGCCAGCATGATCGCACCGAAGGTGTCCTGCAGCTGGGTGTGCTTGTAGAGGTAGTTGAGCACGATGTTGGCGTTCACGTCGCGCTTGAGGTCGATGACGATGCGCATGCCGTCGCGGTCGGACTCGTCGCGGATGTCGGAGATGCCGTCCACGGTCTTTTCGTGCACCAGCTCGGCGATCTTCTCAATCAGGCGCGCCTTGTTGACCATGTAGGGAATCTCGGTCACGACGATGCGCTGGCGGTTGCCGCCCATGTCCTCGATCTCGCTCTTGGCGCGCACGATGATGCGGCCGCGGCCCTCGTGGTACGCGTCGTAGATGCCGCGCTTGCCCAGAATCACGCCGCCGGTGGGGAAATCGGGGCCCTTGACGAACTGCATCAGCTCGTCCACCGAGCAGTCCGGGTGGTCGATCATGTACACCACCGCGTCCACCACCTCGCCGAGGTTGTGGGGCGGGATGTTGGTGGCCATGCCCACGGCGATGCCGGAGGAGCCGTTCACCAGCAGGTTCGGATAGCGGCTGGGCATCACGGCGGGCTGCATCAGCGTCTCATCGAAGTTGGGGTAGAAGTCGACGGTCTCCTTGTCGATGTCGCGCACCAGCTCCAGCGAGAGCCTGGACATGCGGGCCTCGGTGTAACGCATTGCAGCCGCGCCGTCGCCGTCCACGGAGCCGAAGTTGCCCTGGCCGTCCACCAGCATGTAGCGGATGGAGAAGTCCTGCGCCAGGCGCACCATCGCGTCGTAGACGGAGCTGTCGCCGTGGGGGTGGTACTTACCGAGCACGTCGCCCACGATGCGCGCGGACTTGCGGTAGGGCTTGTCCGGGGTATAGCCCAGCTCGGACATGGAGTACAGGATGCGGCGGTGCACCGGCTTCAGACCGTCGCGCACGTCGGGCAGCGCGCGGGTCACGATGACCGCCATCGCATAGGAGATAAAGGATTTTTTCAGCTCTTCCTCGACGTCCAGAGGAAGCAGGGTACCGATATTCTTTTCATCAGCCACGATGTCTCTTCCTCCCTTGTCTTAAATGTCGAGGTCTGCGACCAGCTTGGCGTTCTGCTCGATGAACTCCTTGCGGGGCTCCACCTGGTCGCCCATCAGCAGCGTGAACAGCTCGTCGGCGGCGATGGCGTCCTTGAGCTCCACGCGGTACATGATGCGGGTCTCCGGGTTCATGGTGGTCTCCCAGAGCTGCTCCGCGCTCATCTCGCCCAGGCCCTTGTAGCGCTGAATCTCGGCCTTGGTGTCGCGGCCCAGCTCGTCCAGCACCTTCTGCAGCTGCGCATCGGAGTACACGTACTGCATGAACTTGCCCTTGGTGACCTTGTACAGCGGCGGCTGTGCGATGTACACGTAGCCGTTTTCGATCAGCTTGGGCATGAAGCGGTAGAAGAAGGTGAGCATCAGGATGCGGATGTGGCTGCCGTCCACGTCGGCGTCCGTCATGCACACGATGCGGTGGTAGCGCAGCTTCGTCTCATCGAAGTCCGCACCGAAGCCGCCGCCGAAGGCCGTAATCATGGCCTTGATCTCCTGATTGCCCAGCGCCTTGTCCATGCGGGTCTTTTCCACGTTCAGAATCTTGCCGCGCAGGGGCAGGATCGCCTGGAAGTGGCGGTCGCGGCCGGACTTGGCGCTGCCGCCTGCGGAGTCGCCCTCGACGAGGAAGATCTCGCACTTGCTGGGGTCGCGCTCGGAGCAGTCCGCCAGCTTGCCCGGCAGGGAGGCGGATTCCAGCGCCGTCTTTCTGCGGGTCAGGTCGCGGGCCTTGCGGGCGGCCTCGCGGGCGCGCGCCGCAGCCAGACACTTGTCCAGCACTGCGCGCGCGGCGGCGGGGTTCTCCTCAAAGTAGGTGGCCAGCTTGTCGGATACCAGGCCGTCCACCAGAGGGCGCACCTCGGAGTTGCCCAGCTTGGTCTTGGTCTGACCCTCGAACTGGGGCTCCACCAGCTTGACCGACACGATGGCGGCCAGTCCCTCGCGCACGTCCTCGCCGGAGAGGTTCTGGTCGCTGCTCTTGAGCATGCCGGTCTTGCGGCCGTAGTCGTTGATCACGCGGGTCAGGGCGTTGCGGAAGCCCGCCAGATGGGTGCCGCCCTCGGGCGTGTGAATGTTGTTTGCGAAGGTGAACACGCTCTCGTTGAAGCTGTCGTTCCACTGGAGGGCGACCTCCACGGTGGTGCCGTTCTTCACGCCCTCAATGTAGATCGGCGGCTTGAACAGCGGCTCCTTGTGCTTGTTCAGATATTCCACGAAGGACACGATGCCGCCCTCGTAGTGCCAGGACTGGGTGTGGGTGGGCTCCACGCGCAGGTCGGTGAGCGTGATGCGCACGCCCTTGTTGAGGAAGGCCATCTCACGGAAGCGGGTCTTGAGGGTCTCAAACTGGAACTCGCCGGTCTCGAATACGCCGGGCTCCGGGTCCTCGCCGGTCTTGACGTCGGGCTTGAAGCGGATGGTGGTGCCGGTGCGATCTCCCGCCTCACCCACGACCTTCAGATCGTAGAGAATCTTGCCGCGCTCATACTCCTGCTGATAGACCTTGCCGTCCTGATAGACCTTGACCTGCAGGTGGCTGGAGAGGGCGTTGACCACGGACGCGCCCACGCCGTGCAGGC